>JBKPJK010000152.1:0-1862 GCA_046730635.1 Pseudomonadota bacterium
AGATATTGAAGAATGACCGCGTTCTCGGTGAGCACCTCGCCATTGTCGAGCTCGAGCGCGGGCACCGAGCCTTTCGGAGTTATGTCGAAATAAGGCTTGCCGTTTTCCGTGACCTTGTTCTTCAGGTCGACCCGTTCGGCAACATGGCTGAGGCCGATTTCGTGCAGCAGAATATGCGGCGCCTGGGAACAGGCGCCCGGCGAGTAATAGAGCTTCATCGCTCTGCCCTTTCGCTATTGAGAATTGGCCGACGCGTTCACGTCGTTGACGTCGGGATTGTCGGTTCCGGTCGCGAGCTCGTTCGAGCTGTCGGTACTGCTCTCGTCGGGCGGGAGCATTTCGACATCGGCATTCGCCAGCGTTTCGTTCGTGACGGGCTGGTCGATCGCGATATTCTCGTCCTGTGGCTTCTGGTTCTTCTTGCACGCGCCCAGCGCGAGCGGGGCGATCGCCAGGAGAAGAATCATGTTTCGAGCGCGCATCATCCGGCTCCCGTCATCCTACGGCTGTATGAACGCGCAATTGAATGGCCGTATCCGCTAGTCAGCGCTCCACTCCCGCTGCGAGACAGGGAACTATGCGTTCGGCATTGGAGCTGAAGTTCGCGCGGCTGAAGAACCATCGGTCCTGCTTGAAGCCGCGGAAGCCGCTGCTCGTCACGTGCAAGCCGTACGGCGTTTCATCTCCCACGGTGTAGACGATCCTGGGCCCGTCGGTTCCCTGCATGATGATGCTGCCTGGGAGCCGTTCGACGACTTCGCCAGGCCCGCCCGTGGCCCCCGTCCAGATGCTGACCTCGCGGCCGCCGAGATTAAGCTGTGCGCCGGCGGCACCGCCCGCCTGTGCCTGCACGACGACGCGGTCGTGCGGGGAAAGGTGGACGCTATAGCCTCCTCCGCAGAAATAGCCCGGACCCGTGTAGATCTCCGGAGTATCGCGGCTCCATTGCGAGAGCGCGGCCGCCGCAAAGGCAAGCAGGATCATCTTCTACCCCCATTGTCGAAGCGATGGGGGTATTTACCGTCAAACGCGGCGTCGCGCCAACAGGCCGCTCACCCGAAGGTCGGAATGATGAACGCGCTCTCGCCATGCGCGCCGCCGTCGGGCCAACGCTGCGTGACGACCTTGTTCTTGGTCCAGAAGCGCAGACCCTCCATCCCATATTGGCCGATGTCGCCGAAGCCGGAGCGCTTCCAGCCGCCGAAGCTGTGATAGCTGACCGGGACCGGGATTGGCACGTTGACGCCGACCATGCCGACGTTGACGCGTGCGGTGAATTCGCGGGCCGCGTGGCCGTTGCGGGTGAAGATCGCGACGCCGTTCCCGTATGGATGCTCTGACGGAAGGCGAACTGCCTCGTCGAAGTCCTTGGCCCGGACCATTTGCAGGACGGGGCCGAAGATTTCGTCCTGGTAGCTCTTCATCGACGGCGTGACGCGATCGAAGAAGGTCGGCCCGATGAAAAAACCGTCCTCGTGGCCCTGCAGCGTGAACCCGCGTCCGTCGACGACGAGCTCGCCCCCCTCGTCGATGCACATCTGGATGTAATTCTCGATGCGTTCCTTGTGGGCCTTGCTTACGACCGGCCCGTAGTGAGCCTCAGGATCGGTCGAGACGCCGACGCGCAGGGACTCGATCGCCGGAATGAGCTTCTCGCGCAGGCGATCGGCGGTCTCATCGCCGACCGGCACCACCACAGGAAGCGCCATGCAGCGCTCGCCGGCCGAGCCGAAGGCAGCTCCCGCGAGGTCGTTGACGACCTGGTCGAGGTCGGCGTCGGGCATGACGATGCCGTGGTTCTTGGCGCCACCGAAGGCCTGGACGCGCTTGTTGTGGGCCGTGCCGCGCGAATAGATGTACTG
>JBKPJK010000153.1:0-2888 GCA_046730635.1 Pseudomonadota bacterium
ACATCCACGTCGTGTCCGAGCTGCTGCAAACGGCGGATCAGGTCGAAGCTTCGACTGTTCCGGAGGTCGGGGACGTTTTCCTTGAAGCTGAGCCCCAAGACCAGCACTGAGCCCGGCTTGCCTCGATGTTGATGCAGTGCATCGGCGATCCAGGCGCCCATCCCGTCGTTCGTGCCGCGCCCGGCGAGGATCACCTGAGGATTATGACCAAGCTGCTGCGCGAGGTGGCTCAGATAATAGGGATCGACGCCGATGCAGTGCCCGCCGACCAGGCCGGGCTCGAAGGGAAGGAAATTCCATTTGGTCCCCGCGGCAGCCAGCACATCCCACACCGACACGCCGATCCGCGAGAAGATCTGGGCAACCTCGTTCATGAAGGCGATATTGATGTCCCGCTGTGCATTCTCGATGGCCTTGGCGGCTTCGGCGGCCTTGATCGATGCGGCGCGAAATATGCCGCCGTCCGTCACCGCGCCGTAGATTTGGGCGAGTTGCTCCACCACTTCGGAATCCTCGCCGGCGACGACCTTGGTAACTCGATCGATGCGGTGATCGCGATCGCCGGGATTTGCGCGTTCGGGACTATAGCCGAGCCTGAAGTCGGAACCGCGCCGGAGCCCCGCCCGTTCGATCTCGACTCCGCACACGTCTTCGGTGACGCCGGGGTACACCGTGCTCTCGTAGACGATCGTCGGGCGCCGCTTTGGATCGACAAGAGTTGCGACCATCTGCGTCGCGCTGAGGACGGCCGAGAGGTCGGGCCGGTTCGATTCATCCACGGGGGTCGGGACGCTGATGATGTAGACGTCGGCTCCAGCGCAGTCGTCGCAGCTTCCCGTTAGCTGAAGTTCAGATAAAGCGAGCTCGCGGGCGTCGACCTCTCTGGTCCGGTCCTCTCCCGCCTGGAGCTCGGCGATCCGGCCGTCGTCCAGGTCGAATCCAATGACGTCAAACTTGCGTGCAAGTGCGACGGCCAGGGGCAAGCCGACGTAACCGAGGCCGATCACGACGATTTTCGGTGAACCGGTCATTGCCCCCCGTTGCCGATCGGCTCAGAGCTTCCCGCGTCCGACGCCCGAATAAGTGAGTCCGGCGGCCCGCGCCTCCTCGCGATCGTAAACATTGCGGAGGTCGACGAGCACCTTGCCGCGCATCGCCTTGGCGAGCTTCTCAAGGTCCAGCGCACGGAACTCATCCCATTCGGTCACGATCACCAAAGCGTCCGCCCCGTCTGCGGCGCCCGCGGCATCCGTTGCAAAGCGGATGTTGTCGAAGACCTTTTCGGCCTGTTCGCGCGCCACGGGGTCGAACGCGCTCACTTCGGCGCCGCGCTCGATGAGCCCGTTGATGAGAGGGATCGAGGGCGCGTCGCGCATGTCGTCGGTGTTCGGCTTGAATGCGAGCCCGAGCACGCCGATCCGTTTGCCGGCGACGTTCCCACCCAGTGCTCGAACGACCCGGTCCGCCATCGCGACCTTGCGGTCGTCGTTCACCCCGACCGTCGTTCGAACGATGCGTTGATCGATCCCGGCAGCGTCCGCCGTTTGCAAAAGAGCGAGCGTGTCCTTCGGAAAACAGCTGCCGCCGTAGCCTGGGCCCGCGTGAAGGAACTTGGGCCCGATGCGGTTGTCGAGACCGATGCCCCGCGCCACGTCCTGGACATCGGCATCCACCGCCTCGCAGAGGTCGGCGATCTCGTTGATGAAGCTGATCTTCACGGCGAGGAACGCGTTAGCGGCATATTTGGTCAGCTCCGCGGTCCTCCTCGCAGTGAAGAGGATCGGCGCGCGATTGAGAAACAGCGGCCTGTAAATCTCCTTGAGCACGTCCTGGGCATGCTGGTCCTCCGCTCCGACCACGATCCGATCGGGATGCTTGAAGTCCGCGATCGCGGCGCCTTCGCGAAGGAATTCCGGGTTGGAAGCGACGGAGACGTCGGTCACCCCCTCCTCACGCAGAATCTTCTCGATTTCGTCGCCGGTGCCGACAGGAACCGTGGACTTGGTGACGACCACCGTGCCGGGGGTGATCACCTTCGCCAGCTCGCGAACCGCCTGGAAGACGAACGTTAGGTCAGCATGACCGTCCCCGCGACGCGCGGGCGTTCCAACGGCAATGAAAACCGCCTCCGCGCCTTTCACGCCTTCGACCAGGTCGGTGGTGAAGGTTAGCCGCTTGCGTTCGGCGTTCGCCTTGACGAGCGCTTCGAGGCCAGGCTCCCAGATCGGCATCTTGCCGGCATTCAGTCCGTCGATCTTGCTCGCATCCTTGTCGATACAGCAGACCTGGTGACCGAAGTCGGCGAAGCACGCGCCGGAGACCAGTCCGACATAACCCGTGCCGATCATTGCGATACGCATTCAGCTGTTCCCCGTTCGATAGGCGGGTGGGCTTTAGCCGCCGCAATACGAGATGAACAAGGCGTTCAGGCGAAGGCCTCGATTTCGCCCGAAACATTCACTACATGGCCGCTCTTCCGATGAACGTCACAACTCTCCCCAAGCCCCCGCGCGTCGGGCTGGTCTCCCTCGGCTGTCCCAAGGCTTTGGTCGACAGCGAGCGGATCATGACCAAGCTGCGTGCAGACGGATACGACATGTCGCCCGACTATGCCGGTGCGGACGTCGTGCTGGTCAACACCTGCGGCTTCCTCGACTCGGCGCGCGACGAGAGCCTGCAGGCCATCGGCGAAGCCCTCAACGAGAACGGCAAGGTCATCGTCACCGGCTGCCTCGGCGCCGAAGCCAACGTCATCACCGAACGCCACCCCGGCGTCCTCGCCGTCACCGGCCCGCACCAGTACGAACAGGTGCTCGATGCGGTGCACACGCACCTGCCCGCGCCGGATCACCCCTTCGTCTCGCTGGTGCCGGAGAGCGGCATCCGCC
>JBKPJK010000154.1:0-8784 GCA_046730635.1 Pseudomonadota bacterium
TCACGCGATGCGCGTCGATCATCGGTCCTTCGGCCAGCATCTCGAGACGGTTTCAAATTGCGTGAAGTTGCGGCAAGGATAGCGCATGCTGAAACCCGCAGGTTGCCTCGCGCGATGATGAAGGCCGCGCCCTGGCCTGTCATGCTGCTCTTCGTGGCGTCGGTCGCGCTGAACCTGTGGTTCGCCGGAGTGCCCGACTGGCGCTGGATTCCGGCCGTCCTGGCGGGATGGTACGTCGCCGACCTGCTGTCCGGCATCACCCACATGTACATGGACTACCGGCCATGCACGCCCGGCATCGGCCTCGACCGTATGTTCCACTACGAAGGATCGCGGGAGAGCGCAGATTACGTCGCTCTTCGTGACAGCATCCTTCCGAAGATCTCGCCCTTCGAAAGGCTGGTCTATGACTTCAAGAACCATCATCCCCGGCCCGACGCGCTGGGTCGACGACCGTTCCTCGTGCAGATTGGGTCGACCAATTCTCTTCGTGTCTTTGCCCGCTTCGATCGGCTTGAACCTTTTTTGCTTCAGTCTTGCCATTCCGGGCTGGGTCGTTGCGGGCTCTCTCGCCTTGCTGATCGGCGGAACCCTCGCCCAATATTTTCACGGGACGCTCCATCGCGCGGACAATCCGTGGATCGTGCTGGCGATGCGCCGCATGCGGCTCCTGATGACGCCCGAAGCGCATGCTATTCACCACGCCACGCTCCGCCGCGATTTTGCGACGAACACCGGCTGGTCCAACCCGCTCGTGAATGCCGTCTTCCATATCGCCACGGCCCGCGGCTGGCTCAACGAAGCGGGTCTGGAGCCGCGCTGACCGCTCACACCGCAAAGAGTTCGAGCTGCTTCTGTCTGGGCGCCACGAGCGATCGCAGGTCGGCACGATCGGTGAGCAAGGTCGGGCGCCAATCGGCAGCGGCAATGAACGGACGGACTTTCGCGATTGAGAGCGTCAGGCGCGCCACGTCATCGAGGCGGAGCTTCCGCCACCGGCGGGAGGAAAGGATGCGGTCCACGGCCTTCGTGCCAAGCCCGGGGACGCGGAGAAGCATTTCCCTCGGCGCGCGGTTCACGTCCACTGGGAAGCTCTCGCGAAACTTGAGCGCCCAAGCGAGCTTCGGATCGATATCGAGCGGAAGCATGCCCTGCTCGTCCGTTGCCTCCTGCACCTCTTTGGGCGCGAACCCGTAGAATCGCATCAGCCAGTCCGATTGATACAGCCGATGCTCCCGCATCAGGGGCGGTCGCTTGAGTGGCAGAACGGAGCTCGCGTCGGGAATCGGGCTGAATGCCGAATAATAGACGCGCCGGAGTCCAAAGCGTCCGTACAACGCGCTGGCTTTTCCGACGATGTCGGCATCGCTGGCCGAATCCGCGCCGACGATCATCTGGGTCGATTGGCCGGCGGGAGCGAACTTCGGCGTCGACTTGAGGCGCTTGGCTGAATCGTCCGCCTCGCAGATCGCGCCCTGCATTTCGCCCATCGCACGCTCGATCCCCCGCGCACTCTTTTCGGGCGCAAGTCGCGTTAGTCCCGTTTCGGTCGGAAGCTCGACGTTGATCGAGACTCGGTCCGCGTAAACGCCTGCCTGACGGACGAGTTCGGGATCCGCGTCGGGGATCGTCTTGAGATGGATGTAGCCCCGAAAGTCGTGATCTTCACGCAGGCTCCGCGCGACCTCCACGATCTGCTCCATCGTGTAATTGGACGAGCGGATGATGCCCGAGGAAAGGAACAGGCCTTCGATATAGTTGCGCTTGTAGAAGGCCAGCGTGAGCCGGACGACCTCCTCCGCCGCGAACCGGGCCCGCCGAACGTTCGAGCTCTTGCGGTTGATGCAATAAGCGCAATCGAAAATGCAGCTGTTGGTCAGGAGGATCTTTAGCAGCGAAATGCATCGGCCGTCGGGCGCGTAAGCGTGGCATATCCCCATTCCGCGATCCGTCGAGCCGACGCCTTTGCCCTGACGCGAGTCGCGTTTGACGGACCCCGAAGAAGCGCAGGAGGCATCATATTTTGCCGCGTCCGCCAGGATCGCGAGCTTCGACTGAAGGTCGAGCTGGGCCATGGCGTTCTATCTATGTTCTGCACGAAATCGTGTCGAGTCAAAGATTTGCCGATTTCGGAACGGGTCCCCCCGCGAGCCGTTAAGTCACAGCTGAATGGAGAGGCAGATGGCTGACGACAGGGAAATCGAAGAACAATTCTGGGGCGCGCTCGAGGACAGCCCGTTCGTTATGCTCGGCCTCGATCAGGCTCGAGGGAGCGCGATGCAGCCGATGACCGCGCGCTTCGAGGACGAAGACCGGCACGGTGGCCGTCTGTTTTTCTTCACTGCGAAGGACCACGACCTGACTAAGGCGCTTGGTCAGGACAATCGCGCGATCGCAAGCTTCGCCGGCAAGGGCCACGATGTCTTCGCCAGTCTGCGCGGCCGCCTGGTCTTGGACAACGATCGCACGACCATCGACCGGTTGTGGAACGCGATCGTTTCCGAATGGTACGAAGGTAGGGACGATCCGAAACTCGCTCTGCTTCGGTTCGATCTCGACGACGCCAAGATCTGGCAAAGCGACATCGGCGGATTCCTGAAGCCCGCATTCAACAAGCTCTTCGGGCGCAAGCCTGAAGCCGGCATGAAGGACAAGGTTGCCGAAATCAGCTTCTAAGGGGCTGTCGCATTTAGCCAGGCATCGCCTCCCCCATCTTACGCTTGATATATTCGGTTGGCGGCTTGTGGATCGAGCGGAAGCGGGCTTCCAGGATTGAATAGAGGCCGAATATGAGCAGGCCGGCGGCGACGGGGACTTGGAGCGGCCCTCGCAAAGTATCGAGAGCCTGCTCGAGACCGCCGGCCTCTGCCGCGTTATGGTCCAGTGCGGCCCGCGCCAGCAGATAGCCCACGGTGAGGAACACCACACCGCGAGCGCCGAACCCGATTCGCCCGATCAACTTGGCAAAATGCCGACGGGCACGTGAGTCGAGGTCGTGAAGAAAAGAGCAGCTCGCGGCCTTGTACAGCTGAACGAATCCCGCTCCGACGAGAACGCCAGCCGCACATCCGAGCAGGAAGGCGCCGGCCGGCAAATGCAACGCGGCCGCAGCGTGCTCGTGCGCATCGCCGGCATTGGCAAAACCCTGAAGCATGATGCGCACCGCCTTGTAGGCGAGGAACAGATATATGGCGCCGCTGGTCGCCGCTGCGATGCGCCGTCGCCATGCCTTCGAATGGTGCCGCCCGCTCTCCATTCCGAAAACGGCGTCGCTCATCCGCCACAGGCCATAGCCGGCCATGCCGACCACCATCAGGACCAATAGGCCGCGACCCCAGCCGTGACCCAGATACTCCATGGCCCCGGTCAAATCCTCGGTTCGGCCGGTGCCGATCACCAGCAGAGCAATCACGATGTAGAGGAAGCCGCGGACGACGAAGCCGAGCCGCGCCATCCACTGAAACTTGCTTTCGGCCGCGATATCGTCGGTCACGCCGCGACAACGCGGCGGACGGCTCAATCGGTTCCGCTAATCTTATTGCGGTGTCGAATTGTCCTCGGCCGCCTGACCGTTTTCGCGCCGCGCCTGCTCGATTTGCTGAATGAGGCAGCCGCTGGTGCCGGCGGGTCCCACGGCCGAGCAGCTGTTGATGCCGGTCTTGCCGGCGTTCATCACCGTCCGAGACCGGTTGGCCCAGGATTGGCGCTCCTGGCGGCTTCCCTGCAGCTGCTGGTTCTTGGGAAGGCGATAGCGCTCGGATTCCGGTCGGTGGCGGCAGACGACGATGCTGGAATCGGTGGACCTCGGGCAAGGATCGTTTCCGTAGACGACCACTTCCGATTGGTTACCGGCCTGCTGAGCGAGTGCAGTCGCCGGAACAGCCGCAATTGCACCTGCGGCTGCCGCCGCAGCGGCGAGAGTGATGGCCAACCTCATGTCCTCACGCGTCCTTTCCAGCGATTCAGCGGGTAACGCCCGCCAGAGTTCCTCATATGTGCTTCGAAAGTTCGATTGCTACCCTGCAACCCGCACGGATCGCCGCGGTCAATAAGGGATAGCCCGCAGCGTTGGTCGCGCCGGCTGCCCGTGCAGTGTCGCGATGCTCGAGCTCATCCGCCTGGAACTCGGCAATATCGGATGCCAATTCGGGATCCTCGGCCCCCAGCTGAGCAAGCTGCGATGAATAATGCTTGTCGATCTCGGTCTCGACAGCGTCGGTGCAGGCGAGCGCTGCTTCCTCGGACATTAAGGCGGTAGCTGCACCCAGTGCGAAGCCGGCGACGTTCCACAACGGCTGAAGCGCGGTCGGCCGAACTCGCCGTTCCGCCATCAGCTGATTGAAGCGCTTCAAGTGGCGCTGCTCCTGTGCCGCCATTCGGGCGATCAGCTTCCCTTCGGGGCAATTCGCGCGAAGGACGGCGAGTTGACCGGCATAGATCCGCGTCGCCCCATATTCGCCCGCCTGGTTCACCCGCAGCATCGAGGCCCGATCGGGACGGCGGTCACCCGGACGCCAGCCCCTCATGCGCGCTTCCCCCGAATGCTGAGGATGACGATCATGGCCGCGCCGCCGAGCGACAGGATGGCATTCCAGCCGGCCATCGAGATGCCGAGGAAGCGAAATTGCACCTCATCGCAACGCACGAGCGGCGCGTGGGTGATCTGCTGCAACATATCGGCGGTGCTGCCGCTTCGTATCGTGGAGGTGCAGGTCGTGAGGCCTTCGAAGATCTTCGCCTCTACCCCAGCGTGGTAGACGCCAATGGCTCCGGATATCGCAATTGCCAACGCAGCAAGCAGGGTCAGCGAACGTGACCGCCCGGATGCCGCCGGAGCCGTGAACGCCAAGGCTGCCAGCACGATTGCGACGCCGTGGGGCCAACGCTGCCAGTAGCACATCTCGCAGGGGTGAAGACCGCCCAGATATTGCGATGCCAGCGCCCCGCCGAGAAGGGCCGCCGGCAGAAGCAAGGCGATCAACCGCGCAATGGCTGGCAGCGACAACCCGGTCCCGGCGCGCCGACCGGCAACAGCTTCGTTCATCGGCTGGTTACCGAAGCTTCTTCTTCGCCGGCTCGGCTGACGCGATCGCCGCCGGCGATGCCAGGCGCTTCAGCGTGTTCATCGCATAGTAGAGCTGGAAGTCCTTGATGCCCTTCTTCTCGAGGTCCTCCGATTTCGCGGCAAAGCGCGGGTCGGGCGTGTCGTCGGCCTCCAGCAGCTTGTCCTCGACCTTTGCTTGCGCAAGCAGGTGGCGGCGAAGGTCCGCTTCGCGAACCACACGGCGGTCCTTGTAGTCGGCGTCCGACAGTTGCGGGACGGCTACGTCCGGTTCGATGCCGCCGGCCTGAACCGAACGCCCCGACGGCGTGTAATAGCGCGCGGTCGTCAGTCTCAGCGCGCTCTCAGGACCTGTCTGGACGACGGTCTGAACCGAACCCTTGCCGAAGCTCGTCTCGCCCATGACGAGCGCCCGTCGGTGATCCTGCAGGGCGCCGGCGACGATTTCGGAAGCGGAAGCAGTCCCGGCGTCCGTCAGCACGATCACAGGCAGCCCGTGCGCCATGTCGCCCGGCCGCGCATAATAACGCTCGATGTCGTCCTTCTCGCGGCCGCGCTGGGACACGATCTCGCCGCCGTCGAGGAAGTCGTCCGCAACGTCGACCGCCTGATCGAGCAAGCCGCCCGGGTTCGAGCGCAGATCGACGATATAGCCGATCGGATGGCCCCCGGTCGCCTTGTCGATGGCGACCAGAGCCGCCTTCGTCTGCTCGCCGACATTGCCCGAGAAGGTATTGATGTTGATATAGCCGATGCCGTCCTTGATCTCCCATTTGACCGGGCGAAGCTCGATGCGCTCGCGCACCATGCTGACGTCGAACGGCTTGTCGCGGCCCGGCCGTACGATGGTCAGCTTGATCGGGGTTCCCGGGCTGCCGCGCATCTTCTCGACGGCTTCGTCGAGGTTGAGGCCGTAGACCAACTCGCCGTTGATGTGCGTGATATAGTCGCCGGCCTTGATCCCGGCGCGCCACGCCGGCGTGTCCTCGGTGGGCGTGACGACCTTCACCGCCCCATCCTCGATGGAGACTGTCAGGCCCAGGCCACCGTAATTTCCGTCGGTGGTGGTCTTCAGCTGATCGAAGTCGGACGCCTCGACATAGCTGGAATGCGGGTCGAGCGCCGAGAGCATGCCGTCGATCGCGCCCTTGATCAGCGTGTGATCGTCGACCTTGTCGACATAATTGGCCTTCACGCGCTCATAGACGCTCATGAATTTCTCGAGCTCCTGGTAGCTCGTCGTATCGGCGGCAGCGAATGAGCTGGTCGTGACGGGAACCAGAGCGAGCGCTCCGACGAGCGCGAGCGGCGGGAGCAGTTTCGCAATCGATTTCATACAGTGCGCGTCCTGTGTGGGCGGCTGAGCCTAACCGTCGGCATTTAGCCGCCTTTCGGCCCCTTTGACAGGCTTTGAGATGAACCTGCGATGAGAGCAGGCGAGATTCGACGCCCATTCTGGGACAATTCGACCTGCAGGGGTCCGAGGGCACGGCCGACGATTTGCCCGATCACGACTCGCTCGCCCGGCCGAAGGGTCGATGCCACGTTGACGATGAGGCTCAGCCATCCACCGCCGTGGTCGATGATCAGCACGCCGTCATAATCGCGGAAAGGGCCCGAAAAGCGGATCGTACCGGATGCGGGAGCAGTCACCTGCGCGCCACGAACCGTCGCCAACGTAATGCCTCGCGACTGGACTCCGCTCTGGTTCACGCTCGCGAGACCCTCGGTGACGTCTCCCGCCGCAGGCAGATCATATGCGAACGGCGGCGCCGCGATCCGGCCTCCGAAGGCCGCGGGGCGCGCAGGCGCCGGATCGTCAGCCGCAAGTCCCGATGCCATGGTTGCCGATGTACGACGGCCGGCCTCCGAACCCACAAGACTCTCGACATTCTCGCCAGCTGCAAGCGCTACGTCGCCCGCGCTGAGAGCCTGGCTGCTCGACTTTGCCGCGAGTTCCTGGGCCTTTTGTTCGAGCGAGGCGAATTGCTGGCGCCGCTCGATCAGGTTCTGACGGCTTCCGATCAGTTCCGCGCGAGCGGCGGCGGCCGCCTGCTCGAGGCGCTTCCCATCGCTCAATTGCGCCGAAAGCTTCGAAGTTCGTTCACGGATGGCGGGGATCGTGGCGGCAAGCAGGATGCGGACCCGGACCAGCTCGTCGGTGCTTCCCTCGTCGGCAATTGCCAGAAGAGGCGGCCTTCGGCCCATGACGGCGAGCCCTGCAAGCAAAGAGGATATGGGCTGTTGCTCTCGTTCGAGCTGTTCGCGATGGCTGGCGACATAGGCCGACGCGAGGCGCAGCCGTATATCTGCCGCAGTGATACGCGCTTCGGCCGCTTCGATCGCCTGCGCTGACGCGGCCTGCTCGGCTCGTAGCCGGTCAAGGCCGTTCTGCGCCCGGGCTGCCTCTTGCTGCAGCTTGGCTGCGGCGCTCTCGGCGGCGGCTCGTTCCGCCTTGGCCTGCTGCAATTGCTGGCCGAGGGTCGGACCGACCGGCTGGACCGGTGCGGTCGCCGCGGCGAGCAGCGGCAAGGCGAAGATGAGAGAGACGACCCGCATGGCCTCAACCTTCGCGGTGATAGGGGTGGTTCGCAAGGATCGAAGTCGCCCGGAACAATTGCTCCGCGAGCATTGCGCGGACGAGCAGATGCGGCCACGTGGCGGCCCCGAAGGAGAGCAGCAGTTCGGCCGAGCCGCGCTGCTCCTCTTCGTGGCCGTCGGCCGCTCCGATCAGAAATCGCGCTTCGCGTTTACCGTCGTCGCGCCAACGCTCGAGCATCCTCGCCAATTCGCTGGACTGCAGCGCCTTCCCTCGCTCATCAAGCGCGATGATAATGCTGTTGGAAGGCAGTGCCGGCACGTTGCCGCCCCTATCGGGCAGTTCGGTGACCTTGGTCGGCCATGCGATACGCTTGAGATAGCGCTCGACCAGCTCGGCCTCCGGAGAGCGGCCGATCTTTCCCCGCGCAACGATGTGGAGCAGCACTTACTGTGCGGTAAGCGTCGGACGGAGCGGCCAGGTAAAGACCGACTTGAAGCCGTCGTAGATCGTACGGGCCGTCTCCGCGATTGTCCGAGGACGATCCGCGCCGCCGCGGGTGAAGATCGCGACGGCGACCCTACGGCCATCCGGAAGAGTGATGAAGCCGACATCGTCGGCCAGCCCATCGAGCGTGCCGGTCTTGTGCTCCACCGGCGTTCCGGCGGGCAGAAGAGCCTTCATCCGATTCTTGCCGGTCTGGCACTGCGCCATCAGGTCGAGCAGATAATTGCGACTTTCCGGTGTGATCAGCTCCGCTTTGTAGATGCGGCGGAGAAGATCGACCATCGCGACGGGAGTGCTGGAGTCTCGGCGATCCCACAGATCCCGTCTGCTGCCCAACAGCTGCGCAATCGTCCGGTCGACCCTCAGTCCGGTGACGCCATTGTCCTGCAGCCACGAGTGGAGGCGCTGGGGCCCGCCGAGATTGGCCAACAGCATGTCCGTAGCGCGATTGTCGCTGTGGATCAGCATTCGCGCCATTAGGCCGCGTGCACTGTAACCGTTGATCGTGTCGTCAAGGGAGCGGCGGCCATGATCGACTTGCGCCAGGTAGAGCGCGGCAACCGCGACCTTGACCGTGCTCGCCATCGGGAAGGGCGTGTTGCCCTTGATGCTGACCGTCTCGCCTGTCTCTTATACACATCTGACGCTGCCGACGAGTAACTTGGGGTGTAGTTGT
>JBKPJK010000155.1:0-1679 GCA_046730635.1 Pseudomonadota bacterium
GGGTGAGACTCTCCGCCGTCGTCCCCGCGCACGCGGGGACCCATACCGCGGATCGATGCGACTTAAGGAAGTGCCAGTCGCCACATCTCGCTTGAACGACATTGGCCTGTGGCTATGGGTCCCCGCTTTCGCGTCGCTTTCGCGGGGACGACATCGGGTGGTTTGGCCTACTGCTTCACCCCGTCCCACCACGCGCAGGTGCCGGACATCAGCTTGTAATTGCCTTCCATCACCTGCACCGGCGCGCGCAGGCCTTCGCGGGCGGCGTTCATCCGCATCTCGCGCGCGACCTCGCGATCCTTCTCCGGCAGCCAGACACGCTCGTGACCCCACAGGCTCGGACCGTCCTGCATCTCGTAAGGCTGCCACGTCGCCGGATCGATCTCGCGGCCGCCCCAACCGCATTCGATCATGAAGGATGACGGCGTCCTGGCGTAGAACGAGGTCATGAAGTCGTTGGTGTGGCGGCCGAGCGAGGTGCCGATGCGGTCGGGCTGGCTCAGGGCGACGTCGTAAGCCTGCCCGACATCGTCGAGCGAAAACATCTCGACCATCAGATGATGCATGCCGCTCTTCCCGGTCTCGATCAACGCGAGACTGTGATGGCGCGGGTTGACGTGGAAGAAATAGGCGCGAAACGGTTTCAGGATGTAGTCGGAAAGCCCGAAGCCGAGCACGTCGACATAGAACGCCATCATCGGATCGATGCGCTCGACCGTCAGCACGGCGTGCCCGAGCCCAAGCGGGCCGGTGCGGAAGCCCGAGATCGCGCGGCCCGGAATGAACGGCGTGGCATCGATCTCGGCGCCATAAAACGCTTCCAGCCGGTTGCCCTCGGGATCGTGGAAGGAGATCAGGCCGCGCACAAGCCTGGCATCGGCGAGGGCTTGCGGCTCGGCCGTCACCGCGACGCTGGCTTGCTCGAGCCGGGCGGCGAGCTCATCCAGTGCCGCCGCGTCAGCCACCTCCCAACCGAAGAAGCGCGATCCTTCCGGAGCGGCGCGATCGATCACGATGCGTTGTTTGCGGTGGTCCATGCGGAAGGTGGGCGGGGAAGTTGCCCCTTCAAACCCAAAGATCGATTTTTGGGCAGGCTGGCGGGCGTGCCCGTCCCTTGACATTGCTCCCGCCGGGTGGTGTTTAGCGGTCTATGAGCACCGTTGCCCGCCCATCCAGTCTTTGGTGGCCCACCTTTTCATAGGTGGCCGGTGCGATTTCATTCCAAATGTTGTCGAAGGTCGCCATCGCAGTGCGACGGTCCCTTCGGTTGTCCTGTGTGGCGCTCCCTCGTTAAGTCTCGTAAGAGGAACACATGAACAGGACAGTCTTCTCCCTGCCGGCCAAAAGCGAGTACCGCACCAGTGGCGGGCTTGCGGTTACCCGTGTGGTCGAACAGTTCACCGGCAATGCCGGCCGGCTCGATGACCTGATCGATCTGCTCGACCGCCGCCGCGGCGTCGTCCTGTCCTCGGGCACGACCGTGCCCGGACGCTACGAGAGCTTCGATCTCGGCTTCTCTGATCCGCCGCTCGTGCTGGAGACATCAGGCACCCACTTCTCGCTTGCCGCACTGAACCCGCGCGGCGAGGTGTTGATTGCCTTCATCGGCGACGTTCTGCGCGAGCCCTGCGTCGTCGTCACTGAGAAGAGCGCTACGCTCCTCGTGGGCCATATCATCC
>JBKPJK010000156.1:0-1045 GCA_046730635.1 Pseudomonadota bacterium
TCCTCGACCAGCTCCCCCTCGCGTTGAACCCAGCCGCAACCAGCGGTGACGATCAGGGTCTGGCCGAGCGGATGCGTGTGCCACGCTGTGCGCGCACCGGGCTCGAAGGTTACGAGGTTCATGCCGACGCGGGCCGGCTCCGGCGGATTGTTCAGCGGGTCGACCCGGACAGTGCCCGTGAAATACTCGGCAGGTCCCTTGCCGGACGGCTGCGAGCCAATGCGCTTTATGTCCATCAGGGTTCTCCATCGCTGAGGCTGGTTGTCCACCGGAAGCCAATTCTCGAATTCGAGGGGTAATCTGGCTGCAGGTGCGCTGTTCGATTAGACAGAAAAATACGCATGCGGTTTTGAGAAAAACTCAACAATGCCCCGACAGAACATCAGCGCTCTGGTCGCCTTCCTCGCCGTGGCGCGGGAGCGCGGCTTCACACGAGCGGCGGCCAAACTCGGCGTCTCGCCATCGGCGCTGAGCCATACCATCCGTGGCCTCGAGGAAAGGCTTCGGCTCCAGCTCCTGGCCCGCACCACCCGAAGTGTCTCGCTCACCGAGGCCGGCGAGCGTCTGTTCCATGGCATCGCCCTGCATTTCGACGGCATCGACGAGGCACTAACTGGACTGACCACCTTGCGGGAGAAGCCGGCCGGCACCGTGCGCATCGTGGCCGGCGAGCACGCCGCGCACGCGATCCTCTGGCCCGCCGCGCGTAGGCTGCTGTCCGACTACCCCGATATCAAGGTGGAGATCGGCATCGACAATGGCCTGACCGACATCGTCGCTGAGCGCTACGACGCAGGCGTGCGCATGGGCGAGCAGGTCGCGAAGGACATGATCGCCGTGCGGATCGCGCCCGATACGCGCCGGGTGGTCGTCGGCGCGCCATCCTACTTCGCGCGATACCCCAAGCCGTCCACGCCGCGCGATCTGACGGCGCACGCATGCATCAATCTTCGTCTGCCAACCCAGGGTGGCTTCTACGCCTGGGAGTTCGAGCAGCGACGCCGCGAGCTGAAGGTGCGCGGCGAAGGGCCGATCGCGTTCAACA
>JBKPJK010000157.1:0-2286 GCA_046730635.1 Pseudomonadota bacterium
GACCACCGCCACCTACGGGAATGGCCTCAACGTCGACTATAAGACCGGCTACGATCTCGACGCGATCGCCGGGTACAAGCTGGGGCTGTTCAGGCTGGAGGTCGAAGGCGGGTACAAACACGCCAAGGTCAAGGACCTGAACGTCAGTACGCCGCTTCTGACCGATGTGGGCACCGCTGCGGGGGTCACCGCAACCTCCGCGGATTTCAACGCCGGGGATCACATCGGCATCAAGACACTGATGGCCAACGCGCTTCTCGACGGCGATTTCGGTGGAGGCTTCGGCGGTTATGTGGGGGGCGGGGCAGGGCGCGCCTGGGCCTCATTCTCCGGCGACGACGATAGCGCGTGGGCGTATCAAGGTATTGCGGGCCTCCGTTATGCGCTCTCGCCAAATGTCGATGCCGGTCTGAAGTACCGATATTTCCGCACCGGGAACCTCGGCTTCAGCGACGCCTTCGCTCTGAACGGCACGAACTTCACCACCGCGGCCAGTGGCCATTATAGTTCGCACAGCATCCTCGCGAGCCTCGTCTACAACTTCAATTCACGCGGCGAAGCTCCGCTTCCGGTGCCGGCTGCAGCTCCCGCTCCGCCTCCTCCGCCGCCCCCACCTGCGACACAGACTTGTCCGGATGGATCCGTGATCGCGGCCACCGGGGCATGCCCGGCGCCTCCTCCGCCGCCGCCACCCCCGCCGGCTCCGGTTGAGCGCGGAGAACGCGGCTAAGCCATGGAATCGCTCCCGGGCGCGGCTCCGCGCCCGGGAGTTGCTTCCTAGTGGCTAAGTTTGGTCATGCTGGTGGGGAACGTCGGCCACCGATGCTGGGCCATGTCCTTCAGGGTGGACGTGTCCTCGTTGTTGAGGCCCTGATAGACCCACATGTTCCGAAGAACCGACGGGACGTAGTAGCGCGTCTCCCAATAGGGGATGGACTCGATCCACAGCAGCGGATCGCCCTTATCGTTGATCGCCGCCCACCGCGCGACGGGCAGAGGTCCCGCGTTGTAGGATGCTATCACGCGTGGCAATTGGCCGGCGGTGCCGGAATTGCCGCGCATCATCTCGATGAAGCTCTGGCCGAACTCGAGATTGTAGCGCGGATCGGTCAGCGCGCCGCTGAAATAGGGCGTGCCGCGATTGCGCGAGATCATCTGCGCAGTGACCGGAAGCACCTGCATCAGGCCCACCGCGCCGGCGGTGCTGATCGCGGTGCGTCGGAACGCGGACTCCTGCACGATATGCCCGAAGGCCAGGGCGGGATCGACCCGCCAGCCGTTCATGGGAGTCCAGCGCGGGTTCGGATAACGATCGGCGGCGTAGGAAACGGCGCCTGGCTGGCCATTATTGGCGAGCCACAGCTGCGCGGCTGCAAGATCGAGCTTCTTGGCTAGCTGGATCAGCGCATGATGCTCGGTCGGAAGCCCGATCTTGGCCTGGTGACGAAGCATTTGCTCGGCCAGCGCAGGCTCTCCGATCTTCACGAGCTCCATCGCGCGCCGGACGTTCGGGAGTTGGTCGATCGGCGGGTCGAAGCCGGTATAACCATCGCCCGGCAGCTTGGTGTCCATGCCCAGGCTTTCCCGAGCAAGGAGACCGTAGAAGCTTTCGGGCGTGCTCGCGGCAGCCTTGAGGAACGGTTCGACCGAGCGGGCCCGGCCGCACGACTGCTCCGCTCTGGCAGTCCAGTAGAGGGCTGCGCCGCGCAACTCACGCTGCTGCGCATAGGCAGCCGTTTGCTGAAACGCGCGGGACGCGGATTCGCAATCGCCGAGCCGCCAGGAGGCAAGACCCGAGACCCACGCCGATTGCGCCGCCCATTCGCTGGTTGCGCCTTGGCGCCACGTGTCGGCGACGCGGCGCGCGTCCGCATCGAGGCCCAGGACATAATAAGCGAAGGCGACCCGCTGACCCGCCTCCGCGCGCGCGTCGGCGGAGAGTTGCGGCGCATAGGACAGCAACTGCGCTTCCGCGCCTTGGGCATCGTCGAACTTGATCAGGGGATCGAGCGCGCTCCGAAGCGCGTCGGCGGCGGGCTCTCCCCAGACGGGCCGAGTGCGATAGCGGACGGGCGCCGAGCCCAGGTTCACCGTCGCCTTTTCCGGTACGACCAGGGGGGCCGTCGTCGCTCCTCGCTTGTAGGCCATCAGCGCAAGCTGCTCGGCTTGCGGAAGCTCCGGAGCCTGGGCGATCAACGCTTGCAGCGACGCGAGATCGACGACTGGCGACCCCTTGGCGGTATAAAGTTCGGCCAGAGCAACTGGAGTAAGGACGCTGTTCGGAAG
>JBKPJK010000158.1:0-6196 GCA_046730635.1 Pseudomonadota bacterium
ATCTCCTGCTTGAGCGGGCCCTCACCGAGGAGCACCAGCTTGGCTCCGAGCTGCGCCGGCAATCGGCGAAATGCCTCGACCACCACGTCGGGCTTTTTCTCGCCGTCGAGCCGCCCGACATAAATGAGCAGAGGTTGATCGTCCGTTAGGCCCAATTTCGCTCGAAGCCGCGGATCGCGACGCGACGGGTCGAAATCGCCGATCTCCACTCCGAGCGGCACGACATCGACTTCGCCGATGCCCAGGCTCTTGAGCTTGGTCGCCCCGCCGTTCTCGCTGAGCGCGAAGACGGCATCGAACCGCCGAAACAGCATGCCGCAATAGGAATAGCAGAGGCGCGAGGCTGCGTTCCCGATCGCTCGGCCGACGATCTTCGAGAAGGGCCGTTCGACATAGACCGTCGGGAAGTCCGTCATGTAGCAGGCAACCAGCGCCGTTTCCGGCCACCGCTTGCGATGCGCGATTGCGGCCCACGGCAAATTGTATGCGTCCTGGCACTCGATCAGGTCGGGCCTGAATTTTTCGAGTGCTTGGCGCACCGCCCGGTTGCGCAGCATCAGACGATAATGAGGGCTTCCCGGCACGCGCGGCGAGGCAATGGTAACCGTGATCGCACGATCCTCCTCGACGACCTGGTCGCGATCGCCAGGAACGATGAGCAGGTGCCGATGCGGCGTCGCATCCAGGATGTGGCGCCTCTTATGGAGGAGATATGTTCTGACGCCGCCACCGACGTCCGACCAGCTCTGCGTCAAATCGCAGAACAGGCTCGGTCGCGCGAGGCGACCGGGTTGCGGATCGTTCCGGCTCACAAATTCACCCAACCCCGCATGACGCACAAAGTGCCATCGTCGGTCGAGGCGAATTGCGTCGAATATGTCGGAAAATTTTACGCAAAGGCCCCTGTTCCTGTTGCGAACAAAATCAGAATTGGCCGAAATCAGCCATTTCTCACATTTGGCACGCCGGTTGCTACTATGAACGCGTCCACTTGGTTCCACGCCAGGAAGGGGCGGCGCAGCGGTTCTCTGGTCCCCTGCTCCGCCCCTTCTCTCTTTTTAGGCCTCGGCTCCCAAAAGCTGCTGCAACTCGCCGCTTTCGAACATTTCCATCATAATGTCGGAGCCGCCGACGAATTCGCCCTTCACATACAGCTGCGGGATCGTCGGCCAGTCGGAAAATTCCTTGATGCCGGCGCGGACCTCCGGGTCCTGAAGGACGTCGACGGTTTCGTAATTAGCGCCGAGCCGGTCGAGGATCGCCACCGCCCGGCTCGAAAAGCCGCACTGCGGAAAGAGGGCGGTGCCCTTCATGAAAAGCACGATGTCATTCGCCTTGACGATATCGGCGATGCGGGATTGGGCGTCACTCACTGATTGATCTCCGATTGAGGCACTGCGGTCTCGAGCTGCAGTGCGTGAAGCTCACCCCCGACCCGCCCGCCAAGCGCCGCATAGACGGCCTGATGCTGCTTGATGCGGCTCATTCCTTCAAAGCTGCGGCTGACGACGCGCGCAGCATAATGATCTCCATCCCCTGCCAGATCGCGGATGACCACCTCGGCATCCGGGATGGACGCCTTGATGAGCCGTTCGATCTCGCTGGCGGGCATCGGCATCAGAGGTTCGATGCCTCGATGATCTGCCGCCTCGCCTCGATCTCCTTGTTGCGCATCGCCTCGAGCACTTGCTCTTCATCGCAGTCGATGCCCGCGGCCGTGAGATCGCCGAGCACCTTGCGCATCACGTCGAGCTCGCCGGCCTCTTCGAAATCCGAGCGGATCACGTCCTTCGCATAAGATTCGCTCTCGACCTCGGAGAGGCCCATCCGGCGACCCGCCCATTCCCCCAGCAGCCGGTTACGGCGCGCGGTGATGCGGAACTGCATTTCCTCATCGCGAGCGTACTTCGCCTCGAAGGCCCGTTCGCGATCGTCGAATTGAGTCACCCAGTATTCCCTTTGTCTGTTCGCGGCGCGAGATAGGAGCAGCGCGGGATTCAGTCCAGCTTGACCACGAGTTTTCCAACGGCCGCGCGGTCGCGAAGAGCGGCGATCGCGTCGGCCGCCCGTTCCAGCGGGTAGACCGCGCTGACCCGCGGAGCGATCTTTCCTCCGTCCCACCACCGGAACAGCTGGTCGACGTGCGCAGCATTGGACTGCGGATCGCGGGCCGCGAACGCTCCCCAGAAGACTCCGCACACGTCGCAGCTCTTGAGCAGCGTGAGGTTGAGCGGAAGCTTGGCGATGCCCGCCGGAAACCCGACGACGAGGAAGCGGCCCTCCCAGGCGATGCTTCGCAGCGCCGCCTCGGTGTAATCGCCGCCGACCGGATCGAAGATGACATTGGCCCCGGCCGGACCGACCGCGTCCTTGAACAGCTGCGAAAGCGCTTTCAGTCCATCCTTTTCGAACGGTCCCGCGGGATAGATCAGGGTTTCGTCCGCGCCTGCCTCGCGCGCGGCCGCCGCCTTTTCCTCCGACGACACCGCTGCGACGACGCGGGCGCCGACGGCTTTGCCGATCTCCACCGCCGCGATGCCGACCCCGCCCGCTGCACCGAGCACGAGCAGGGTCTGACCCGCCTGCAGCTTACCGCGATCCAGCAGCGCGTGAATCGATGTCGCATAGGTCAGCAACAGGGCGGAGCCCTCCTCAAAGCTGCGACCATCAGGGAGCGGAAACGCGCTTTTCGCGGGCACGATGATTTTCTCGACCAATCCTCCGTAGCCGGTCGCGGCGATCAGGCGATCGCCGGCGGACCAGCCTTCAACCCCGTCGCCGACGCCCTCGACTTCGCCGGCAATCTCGCTCCCCGGCGCAAAGGGCCGCGGCGGCTTCAGCTGATATTTGTCCTCGATGATCAAAGCGTCGGGATAGTTGATGGAGCAGGCGCCAACGCGGACAAGCAACTCGCCCGGACCGGGCTCCGGATCTGCAACCTCGCTGAGGACGAGCGTCTCCGGACCACCGGGTGCGTTAGACAAAAGTGCGCGCATGCCTGCGCATTCGACCAAAAGGGGATGCGAGACAAGCTGGGCGATCAAACGAAGAAGCGACCCGGCTTACGGTTACTCGGCCAGGCCGCTTCTTCGGGCAGGCAGGGGCGACCAGCCTGCCGCGGGCGACATAACCTCACTATCGCGCGAACGACGCTAACCTATGTTCTGGTTGAGCAACGTCCCGCAACTATCGATCAGAAGCGGATTGACTGTATTGCAAGCCTAGTACAGTACAGATCGCGTGATGGATAACGCCCGATCACATGCCCCGGCGTTGCTCGAGCAACCCTCAGCGCGCACCCCGTGGATCGAACTGGCGGTGATCCTCGCGATTTTCGCGCTTGCCAGCGTGCAAGGCTATCGGATGCTACGGGCGAGCGAGGCGCCGGTCGCCTATGAAGGCGGGCACCTTATTGCCACGGGCGACCTCGCGGACGCTCTCTATGAGCCAGCTGGCACCCGTCAGATGGGAGCTTTCGTCGTCGCCGATGCCGGCGACGGATGCCGCAAGTTCACAAGCGGAAACGTTTCCGGCGTCGCCTGCAATCGGCGTGGCGAATGGCGCATCCGGGAAATGCGCCAGGAACTGCGTTAGAACACCTCCGCCGGGATCTTCATCAGCGTTTCCGCGCCCGCCTCGATCTTCTTCCTCAGCGCCGTCGACAGCGGAAGCTCCCTCAACGCGTAGAAGCGCGCGGTGACCAGCTTTGCGTCGTGGAACGGCTCGTCGTCCGTGCCCTCGTCGAGGGCGCGCTGCGAGGCCGCCGCGATCTTCAGCCACATCCAGCCCAGGCTCACGAGTCCCATCAAGTCCATATAGGCATATGCACCGGCCCCGGCGTTGTCGGGATCGGCCATGCCGTTCTGCGCCAGCCACATGGTGGCCGCTTGAAGGTCCTGGACTGCGGCCTCGAGAGCCGCCGCAACGCCCGCCGGATCGCCGGCCTGCTTCGCCTCGGCAATGTCGCGACCGACGAGCTCGAAGAATGCGCGAACCGCGCGACCGCCGTCCTTGGGCAATTTGCGCCCGACGAGGTCCATCGCCTGGATGCCGTTGGTGCCCTCGTAGATCTGCGTGATCCGAGCATCGCGGACGAATTGCTCGATGCCATGCTCGCGGATGTAGCCGTGACCGCCCAGGACCTGCTGAGCGTAGACGGCTGCCTCGAAGCCCTTGTCGGTCAAATACCCCTTGATCACCGGCGTGATGAGGCCAAGCAGGTCTTCCGCCTGCTGCCGCTCGGCCTCGTCGGGCGAACGGCGGATGAGATCGACCTGCAGAGCTCCCCAAAGCACCAGCGCCCGTCCAGCTTCGTTCCAGGCCTTCGCCTCCATCAGCATCCGCCGGACGTCCGGATGGACGATGATCGGGTCGGCCTTGGCGTTCGGATCGCGTTCGTCCTGCTTGAGCGCTCGGCTCTGCCTGCGTTCGCGGGCGTAGCTCGCCGCATTCTGGTAGGCGACCTCGCCTTGGGCGAGGCCCTGGAGGCCGACGCCCAGGCGCGCGGCATTCATCATGATGAACATGGCGGCGAGGCCCTTCTCGGGCTCGCCGACGAGCCAGCCCTTCGCGCCGTCATAGTTCATGACGCAGGTGGCATTGCCGTGGATGCCCATCTTCTTCTCGAGCGCGCCGCACGAAAGCGCATTGCGCTCACCCAGCGAGCCGTCCTCGTTCACGAGGAACTTCGGCACCACGAACAGGGAGATGCCCTTCACATTGTCCGGAGCGCCGGCGATCTTCGCCAGGACGAGGTGGATGATGTTCTCCGCGAGGTCGTGCTCACCCGAGGAAATGAAGATCTTCGTGCCCGTGATCGAATAGCTGCCGTCGGGATTGGGATCGGCGCGCGTCTTGAGCAGGCCCAGGTCCGTTCCGCAGTGCGGTTCCGTGAGGTTCATGGTGCCGGTCCATTTGCCGGTGATCATCGTCGGCACGTACTTCTGCTTGAGCTCGTCGCTGCCCTTGACCAGCAGCGACGCGATCGCGCCCGACGTCAGGCCCTGATACATCTCGAAGCTGTGGTTGGCCGAGAGGATATATTCGGTCACCGCCGTACCGACGACCTGCGGAAGCCCCTGCCCGCCATATTCCTCCGGCCCGGTCAGCGTCGGCCAACCGGCCTCGACGAACTGGTCGTAGGCTTCCTTGAAGCCGGGAGGAGTGACGACCGAGCCGTCGTCGTTGCGCTTGCACCCGACCTCGTCGCCGATCCGGTTCAACGGCTGAAGCACCTCGGCGGCAAAGCGACCCGCTTCCTCGAGGATCGCGTCGATCAGATCGGGCGTCGCATTCGAGAAGCCTGGCAGGTTGGAATAGCGCCCGATGTCGAGGACGTTGTTCAGGATGAACCGAGTGTCGCGCACCGGCGCGGTGTAGGTGGGCATTCGCTTACCTCCGTGTCAGTACCGTCCTATTCTGCAACCGACGCAGCGTCCAGCGGCTGTTAAGGTGGCTCGCCCGACATTACATGCCCAGTGAAAGGATCGACGATGAAGCTGGCGAAAGCCCTGATTCCCTTGCTCGCGCTCGCCACTCCGGCGGCGGCCGCGCCCCGGACGGAGACGGCGGTCCTCGCGGGCGGTTGCTTCTGGGGCATGGAATGGGTGTTCGAGCATGTGAAGGGCGTGACGAACGTCGTCTCCGGCTACGCCGGCGGTAGCGCAGCCGACGCCACTTACGACAAGGTCAGTTCGGAAGGCACGAACCACGCCGAGGCGGTTCGGATCACCTACGACCCCGCCCAGATCAGCTATCCACAGCTGCTGCAGATCTACTTCACCGTCGCGCACGACCCAACGCAGGTGAACCGGCAGGGGCCCGATTCCGGCCGCAGCTATCGCTCCGCGATCTTTCCGCAATCTCCACAGCAGGCGCAGGCCGCGAAGGCATTCATCGCGAAGCTCACCGCTGCGCACGTCTACAAGGCGCCGATCGCCACGAAGATCGAGAGGGGCGGCTTCTACGCGGCCGAGGCCTATCACCAGGGTTACGCGCGCAAGCACCCGTATTACCCGTACATCATGTTCAACGACCGGCCGAAAGTGGCGGCGCTCAGGGCCAGGTATCCCAGTCTTTTCAAGGCCTAAGCTCCACCTAACGCGCTAAGATTTCACGCGTTATTCAGGTGAGGGGCGACAAAGGCAGTTGCTCGCCCTATATGACCAATCCAACGCCGCCAGCTGGGGTTCGGGAC
>JBKPJK010000159.1:0-4892 GCA_046730635.1 Pseudomonadota bacterium
GTAGAGCGTGCGCCCCTTGTCGAAGAGCGGCGTGTCGGGGGAGTTGAGGTATTTGGGTTCCCCGTCGCCGAGAATTCGCCCGCCGAACGCGATCACCCGGCCGCGTGCGTCGTGGATCGGGATCATCAGGCGGCCCCGGAAGCGGTCGTAGGTCTCGCCCTCGTCCGGCTTAATCAGCATGCCCGTCTCGACGAGCTTGTCCTCGCCGAGCTTTTCGAGCGCGCGCTTGAGGGCATTGCGGCTGTCGGGGGCGAGACCGAAGCCGAAGCGCTGGGTCGTGGCCGCATCGATGCCGCGGCGTTTCAGATATTCGCGAGCATCGGCGCCGGCGATGCCCTGCAGCTGCTCCACGTACCATTTGGCGACCTCGGCCATGACATCGGTCAGGGTGGAGGTGCGCTCGGCGCGTTCGCGGGCTTGCGGGTCGGGCGCTGGGACGTCGAGGCCGGCCTTGGCTGCGAGCTCCTTGACCGCATCCATGAACTGCATGCCGCGGTTGTCGGTCAGGAAGCGGATCGCGTCGCCGTGCGCGCCGCAGCCGAAGCAATGGTAGAAACCCTTGTCGTCGTTGACCGTGAAGCTCGGCGTCTTCTCGTTGTGGAACGGGCAGCAGGCCTTCCACTCACGTCCCGCTCGGAGGAGCTTTACCGACGGCGCGATGACGGCCGAAAGGACCGTTCGAGCGCGGAGCTCGTCGAGGAAGGCGGGGCTTAAACTCATTCGGAAAATCGGTGTGTCGCACCCCGTTAGCGCGCCCGCAAGCACGCGAGGACGACTTATCCACAGGGGCGAATCGGGCGAGGCACGTCTCTGCCTTCTGCGTACGCGTGAATATTTAACCGGACGACGCAGCCATAGACTTGAATTCAAAGGATTCATTCCATGCATGAAACGAGCGGTTTAAGGTTAATCTGTCGCTCCTCCGACACACGGCGGCAGGAAGATCGCCGAGCGGATGATTAGGGGAGGGGTTATATGCTGAAGAAGATCGGCGGGCTTGCCCGCGCTCTCTACATTGTCCTCGCAATCGTTGCCGGTTTCGTCGCGCTCACCATGATGGATGTGACCTTGGTTCTCGTCGTGCTCGGCCTGGTCGCAGGCCTTGCCGTGCCGAGGGAAAGAATGGTGCTGCTCGCTGCGCTCGTCATAGCGCTTCCGATCGTCGGCACCGCGCTGGCTCACGTTCCCACGATCGGGGCTCAGCTGACCGCGGTGTGCGGCAACCTCCAAATGGGTGCCGCCGGTTCGCTGGCGACGGCTTTGGCGATCATGCTCTACGAGCTGGTGATGGAAGGTGTGACCGGTCTCACGGGAGCTGGGCACGCCGGAACGGCTGCCGCCGCGGCGAGATAGGCGTTCATCGTCACTGGATTTGGCTCCGCCGCACCCGCGGCGGGGCCTTTTTTATGAGAGCGCGGCCTTCACCAGGCCCGAGGCTCGTGCGGGCTCGATCGACGTGCCGAGCCGTTCCTTTACCAGCGCCATCACCCGGCCCATGTCCTTCATGCTGGAAGCGCCCGTCTCCGCGACGATCTCCCGGATCTTCGCCTGGGCTTCTTCCTCGCTCAGCTGTGCGGGAAGGAAACGCTCGATCACCGCGATCTCAGCTTCCTCGGCCGCGGCGCGGTCCTCGCGGTTGCCCTTGCGATAGACCTCGGCCGATTCGCGGCGCTGCTTGATCATCTTCTGCAGCACTTCGGTGACGAGCGCGTCGTCGTCCTTCGGCGCCGTGCCCGTGCGCGCCTCGATGTCTCGGTTCTTGATCGCGGCGGAAACCAGCCGAAGCGTCGCCGTCGTCTCCTTGTCGCCGCCCTTCATTGCGGTGATGGTTGCAGCCTTGATGTCGTCGCGGATCATCTGCCTGTCTCTATCGGGAAACGACCAGCCCTAGCGACGCTTTTTCCTGCTGACCAGACGTTGACCCGGAGGGTTAATGCGCATAGCGACGGCGCCTTAGCGACATCGCCGAAAACCCCGAACGGAAGGCTCCTCCGCCCATGGCCGACGTACGACCCCTGCACGCGCCCCGACCCGACGGCGCGACGGGAGTCATCATGTTCGCCGACGGGCGGGTCGTATGGGGCGAGGGCTTCGGTGCCGAAGGCGAGGCGGTCGGAGAGCTGTGCTTCAACACGGCCATGACCGGCTACCAGGAAGTGATGACCGACCCGAGCTACGCCAAGCAGGTCATCGCCTTCACTTTCCCGCACATCGGCAATGTCGGCGCCAACGACGAGGACGTCGAGGCCGGCGAAGCGCATGCGCTCGGCTGCCTGGTGCGCGAGGTGGTGACCGAACCGAGCAGCTGGCGCGCGAACCAGGGCTTTGCCGAGTGGATGCGCAAGTGGGACCGGATCGGCATCGCGGGCGTGGATACTCGGGCTCTGACCAAGCTCGTGCGCAACGAAGGACCGCCGAACATCGCCATCGCACATCGCGCGGACGGCCAGTTCGATCTCGATAAACTCCAGAAGATGGCCGCCGGCTGGCCGGGGCTCGAAGGCATGGACCTCGCCAAGGACGTCAGCCGCCTGCAGGTCGAGCGCTGGACCGGCGGCAAATGGGCATGGGGCCGAGGCTATGAGATGGGGGAGCATGACGAGCGCCGTCCCCACGTCGTCGCCGTCGATTACGGCAACAAGCGCAACATCTTCCGCTTTCTCGTCGAGGCGGGCGCGCGGGTGACGGTGGTCCCCGCGACCGCGACCTTCGACGAGATCATGACACACGAACCGGACGGCTTCTTCCTGTCGAACGGTCCCGGCGACCCCGCAGCCACCGGAGAATATGCGGTTCCAGTCATCCGGCAGATGCTGGAGACGAAGAAGCCGTTGTTCGGCATCTGCCTCGGTCACCAGATGCTGGCGCTCGCGGTGGGCGGCAAGACGAGCAAAATGTTCCAGGGCCATCGGGGTGCCAATCACCCGGTCAAACGCCTGTCCGACGGCCAGGTCGAGATCACGTCGATGAACCACGGCTTTGCGGTCGAGCGGGAAGGCCTGCCCGACAATGTGCGGGAAACGCACGTGTCGCTGTTTGACGGCAGCAATTGCGGGATTGAACTGACTGACCGCCCCGCCTTCAGCGTTCAATATCACCCGGAGGCCTCACCGGGTCCTCAGGACAGCTTCTACCTGTTCGAGAAATTCGTGAACCGGATCACGAAGGAGGTTTGAGATGCGTGTTCGTCATTTCGTTCTGTTCTCTGCATCACTGATATCGACGCCGCTGTTCGCCCAGCACATCGAGGAGATCGCTGCGAGCAAGGCGCCGACGGTCTATCGCCCCGACGATCTGTTCCAGTTGCCACCAGGGCAATGGCATTATGCGCAGCATCTTTGGCAGGGACAGGAGCCCTGCGTCCTCGATCAGTGCGAGGCCGGCTTCACTTCGGGCGACCTCGTCCTCAGCGTCGAGCATAGCAAGGGTTGGGTTCGGGTGATGGCCGGCTTCCGCAACTGCGCGCCGGTCGCATTCAGCGAGATCGAGACGAGCAAGTCCCCGGACCGGTACCTGCGTAGCCATGTCGAGGCGCAGGTGAAGAGAGTGGTCAAAGGCGCGGCCAAGACCTGCAAGGTGACGGCGCCGGCGGTCGCGAACCTCAGCGTGGCTTCCATGTTCCCGGGGGCGAAGTGACGTCGACGAGAATTCTCGCCGTGTCGTTTGCGCTAGCGCTCACAGGCTGCGCGACCGCGCAGCTCCACACCGAGGCGCAGCTCAATGAAGTCGCCCGCAGCTGCGGCCTCTCTTTTGGCGAGGTGGTGCAGGAGCAGGAGGAGAAACGCCTGCTGTTCCTCTACCGCGTCGCCCCCGAGCCGGGTCAGCGCCAGTGCGTCTACCAGTGGGCGCATCGCAATCATTTGACGCTGGTGGTGATCAACGCCGTCAACGACCCTCAAAACCCTCAGCCGGAAGCACCGAAAAGCTAGATGCCTAAGCGTACCGACATCTCGTCCATCCTGATCGTCGGCGCGGGGCCGATCGTGATCGGTCAGGCCGCCGAATTCGATTATTCGGGGAGCCAGGCGGTCAAGGCGCTGAAGGCCGAGGGCTATCGCGTGATCGTGGTCAATTCGAACCCGGCAACGATCATGACCGATCCTGAATTGGCCGACGCCACCTACATCGAGCCGATCACGCCGGCGATTGTCGCCAAGATCCTGGAAAAGGAGCGGCCGGATGCCCTGCTCCCGACGATGGGCGGGCAGACCGCGCTCAACACGGCGCTGGCTTTGTTCAAGGACGGCACGCTCGACCGGCTCGGAGTGCAGCTGATCGGAGCGAATGCCGAGGCGATCGAGAAGGCCGAGGATCGGCTGAAGTTCCGCGAGGCGATGGACAAGATCGGACTGGAAAGCCCGCGGTCGGCCATTGCGCACAGCCTCGAAGAGGCGCTCGGCGGGCTGGATCATGTCGGATTGCCGGCGATCATCCGGCCGAGCTTCACGCTGGGCGGAACGGGCGGCGGCATCGCATACAATCGCGACGAGTTCGTCCAGATCGTCACCGGAGGGCTCGAGGCCAGCCCGACCACCGAGGTGCTGATCGAGGAATCGGTGCTCGGCTGGAAAGAGTTCGAGATGGAGGTGGTCCGCGACAAGGCGGACAATGCGATCATCATCTGCTCGATCGAGAATGTGGACCCGATGGGGGTCCACACGGGCGATTCCATCACGGTCGCCCCGGCGCTGACGCTGACCGACAAGGAATATCAGCGGATGCGCTCGGCATCGATCGCAGTGCTCAGAGAAATCGGCGTCGAAACAGGTGGTTCCAACGTCCAGTTCGCAATCGATCCGAAGACTGGGCGGATGGTCGTGATCGAGATGAACCCGCGCGTCTCGCGGTCGTCGGCGCTGGCGTCGAAGGCGACGGGCTTCCCGATCGCCAAA
>JBKPJK010000160.1:0-2217 GCA_046730635.1 Pseudomonadota bacterium
GTATCGACCCGTTCAGCGAAAGGCGATGAGCATCATGTCAGGGACCAACAAGGATGCTGTGCCGCAGTCGGAGCTCGATCGATACGGGATTGAGCGCGTGCCGGCCGACATTTTCCTTTGGGGTGGTTACCGCTACTCCAACGCTCGCGATGCGATCGCCGCCGCAAAGCGGAACGCCAAATGAGTTCGCCCCGGCGCAAGCCAGAGGATTCAGTCGACGGATGCCGAGCTTTTGCGGCCTCGGACCGCGAGCGCGCATTAACGGCCGCCAACGGCCATGTCCGTGACAGGTTCGAACGCAGCGCCGAGGCGTGGAGCGCCAGGGCAAGTTTGCTTGATCGGTTGGAAACAAGCTTCAACGCGCGTGCCGCGAGCGTGATGCCCCGGACGAGGAAACACCGCGCGAATAAAGACAGGCAAGATGGCTAAGGGACAGAAGCGCTCGAACAAAGAGCCCCGCAAGCCGATGGCGAAGGCGCCAAAGAATTCAAACCCCTCTGAACCATCCAGAAAATTGCTCGGGATTCGCAGCTCATGAAGATCGAAGGAAGCATCCGCTCCAATCTGATTTCGGCCATCACCAGCGTGCGGCGCTGGGAGGGTCGTCCGGTGCACAAGGATACGCTTACCTACTGGCATGCGCTTCTCGACCACGGACGGCGTTCTATTGGCGAACCCGTGGGTGAATTGGTCGCGGAACTCGAAAGCGAATTGGTGCGCGTCGGCAAACATCGCCCGACAGCGTCGCGTTCCACCGATTAGGATATCTTTTCCACCCCAGACCTGCCGAACACCTACTAGCTATCAGTCGCTATCGACGGTTTCAGTCGCGTCCCGCGCTCTCTCCCTCCGTATCGCCAGCTAGCCACGAGCTGTCCGCTTAAGGGCATCTCGGCCACCGAGGAGAATTAGCGAATGGCTAAAGAAGAGCTGCTCACCATCGAAGGGGTGGTCGACGAGATACTGCCTGACGGGCGGTTCGGCGTCATGCTCGACAATGACTGCCGAATTATCGCTTACACGGCGGGAAAGATGCGCCGTTACCGGATCCGCTCGATCGTCGGCGACCGCGTTCACGTGGAAATGACGCCCTACGATCCGTCGAAGGGAAGGATCGTGTACCGGGAGAAGGTCGGTGGACCATTGGCAGGGCCACGCCGGCGGAATTTCCGCAGGTGACGCCAATCCGCTGTACCGAGCCGGATAACATTGGCGAGCTTCCCCGATTTGCGCCCAGGTCGAATTTCTGGGCTGAAGTCCGGGCCCTGGTTAGCGAGTATCTCGCCTCCGAGGCGACGCATGGCCGGCCGTCGATTGGAGACCCGCGGGCTATCAGGCAGGCCGCCGTGATCCTGATTTGGTTGGCTCTGTCCTATGGCGCATTGCTTGGTGCGACGAGTCTCCTCGGGGCTCTTCTCGCCGCCTTGTGCCTTGCCTGCGCTTCCGCCGCTGCGGGCTTTTGCATCTTTCACGACGCGAACCATGGCACGCTTTTTCGGCAGCCGTACCTCAACCTTATGACCGCTCGGGCTTGTTCCACGCTGCTTGGACCGTCTCGGCATCTCTGGGTGCACAAACACGGCCACCACCACCGTCAGCCCAACGTCTACGGCTGGGACGATGATCTGGAATCCCGCGGCGTATTGCGCCTGTCGCCTCGATGCCCCTGGGAACCCCGTTTTCGGAGACAGGAGCTTAAAGCGCTCTTCTTTTATGCCATGAACACGATCGAGTGGTTGTTCTGGAAAGATTTTCATTGCCTGGCCACGGGTCGCTTGAACCAGTGGCGGGACGCTGATCTCGGCGGCCACCAGCGCGCCGAGCTTGTGATTTGCAAAGCGCTGTACATCTTCTTCTTCGCCTTGCCGCCGTTCCTGATCCTTCCGCTAGCTTGGGCGACAAGTGCCTTCATTCTCTTCCATTTGGTGCTGAGTTGGGCGCTAGCGCTCGTGTTTCAGATGGCGCACCTCACGCCGAGCATGGACTTCGACGGAGCGCATCCCGGCGACGACTGGGCAATGCACCAGATTCGCACCACCGCCGACTTCGCCACCGGTTCTCGGATGGCTACCTGGCTTACTGGCGGTCTCAACCACCAGGTCGAACATCATCTCTTCCCGAGAGTGGCGCACACGCATTATTCAGGCCTTCGACCCATCGTTCGCGCCGTCGCTCAACGGCACGGACTGGAATGTCATGATCTGGGCAGCTTCGCAT
>JBKPJK010000161.1:0-8635 GCA_046730635.1 Pseudomonadota bacterium
CGGGGCGTACCGATCCTGCAAGAAAAGAGACGTGGTTCGGCCACCCGCGCCAGCTTGCGCGCCTGTTCACCACCGAGATGTGGGAGCGCTTCGGCTATTACGGCATGCGGGCGCTGCTGACGCTCTACCTGACCAAGCATTTCCTCTTTTCGGATCAGCAGGCGACCGGCCTCTATGGCGGCTATACGGCCCTCGTTTACCTGACGCCGCTGATCGGCGGATTGCTGGCCGACCAGTTCCTCGGTTCGAAGCGCGCGGTGAAGTTCGGCGCGATCATCATGGCGCTCGGCTATTTCACGCTGGCTTTCGGCGGATCGCCGGCAAAGCCTTATGCGACGATCAACGGCCAGCGCTTCGAAGTGGTCGTCGACAATTTCGTGGATCGGCCGACCAGCGACCCGCACGAGGCGCGCTACATCGTCGACAATGGCCGCAAGCTGCTCATCCGTGGCAACGAAGACAGCTCGATTTCGCTCCTCGATAACGGCCGCGAGATCCAGCACTTGCCGAAGGGCTCGATGGAGCCGGGCGGGCAGCGCGATCCTCTGACGCTCAGCATCATGCTCATTGCACTGTCGCTGATCTCGGTCGGCAACGGTTTCTTCAAACCGAATATTTCGACGATCGTGGGAACGCTCTACGATCAGGGCGACCGGCGGCGGGATGCGGGCTTCACCATCTTCTACATGGGTATCAACCTCGGCTCGATCTTGGGGCAACTGGCCTGCCCGTTCCTCGCCGATTGGCTCGGCTGGTGGGCCGGCCTTGGCCTTGCCGGCGTCGGCATGCTGATCAGCTACGCTCTGATCCAGTTCGATGGGGGACGGCTTTCCGGCTACGGCGATAGACCCGACAACGCGCCCAACCGCGACCTCGTCATCTACGTCGGAGCGCTGCTCGCGGTGCCGATCTTCGTATTCCTGTTCAGCAATTTGATGAACTCGGCGCCTGCGGAGCCGGGTTCTGGCTTTATCGGCTATCTGATGTCGCTATCGCTCATGGGTAAGCTGCTATTCGGAACGTTCATTATTAGCGTCCCGGCGATCCTGATCTGGTCCTACGCCAAGGGGTCCAGGACCGAAGCGCAGATGATGACTGCCGCGATGATCCTCATCGTGTTCAACGTGTTCTTCTGGACGTTGTTCGAACAGGCGGGCTCCTCGCTGACCCTGTTCGCCGACCGCAACACTGATAGGAGCATCTTCGGCCTGTTCACGATCTCGGCTCCGCAGACGCAGAACTTCAACCCAATTTCCATCGTGCTGTTCGCGCCCTTGATGAGCATGCTTTGGACCGGTCTAGCCAAGCGGGGCCTGGAGCCCTCCATCCCCGTTAAATTCTCCATTGCGCTCGTCGGGGTAGGTGCAGGCTTCTTGTTCCTCATATTCGGCTCGACCTTCGCCGGGCCCGAGAACAATTTCCAGGTTGGCGTGTGGTGGCTTGCGGGCCTGTATCTGATCCACTCGCTCGCCGAGCTGTGTATCTCGCCGGTCGGTCTCAGCATGATCACCAAGCTTTCGATCGCCCGCATCGTCGGTTTGATGATGGGGGTCTGGTTCCTGTCGATCTCGGTCGCACAATATTTCGCCGGCATCGTCGCCCAGTTCGCGAGCGTCGAAACGGTTGGCGGCCAGGTCACCAACCTGCGCGTGAGCCTCGAGACTTATACCTCGACCTTCACGACAATCGCCTGGATCGCCATCGGTGCAGGCGTGGTCCTCTTCCTCCTGTCCTGGCCGCTTCAGAAGTGGATGCATGGTGTCAAATAAGTTTCGCGCCGTCCTGGCGCTTACGGCCGTCGCTCTTCTCTCCGGCTGTGCAGAACTCGGCGGCTCGCACAAGCTCACGCCGCCGGTCCGGATCAACGAAGATCCCTACCCGTCGACCTACGTGCGCTATCCGGGCGTGCCCACCGTCGTCCGCCATGCGACCGTCTTCGACGGTGACGGAAGGCGCTGGAACGACGGCACGGTGATCTTCTCGGACGGGGTCATCAAGGCGGTCGGCGGCCCGGACCTACCGAGCCCCGCCGGCGCAGTTGAAATCGACGGCACCGGTAAGTGGGTGACGCCAGGCGTCATCGACGTCCACAGCCACCTCGGCGATTATCCGTCGCCCGGCGTCGAAGGAAATTCCGACGGAAACGAAGCGACCTCGCCGGTCCGGCCCGAAGTTTGGGCCGAGCACAGCGTTTGGCCCCAGGACCCTGGCTTCTCGCGGGCGCTGGTCAATGGCGGCGTGACGACCCTCCAGATCCTTCCCGGCTCGGCGAACCTGTTCGGCGGTCGATCGGTCACGCTGAAGAACGTCCCGGCGCGAACCGCTCAAGGGATGAAGTTCCCGGGCGCGCCCTACGGTTTGAAGATGGCGTGCGGGGAGAATCCGAAGCGGGTCTATGGCTCAAAGGGCAATATGCCGCAGACGCGCATGGGCAATATCGCGCTGACGCGTCAGACCTGGATCAAGGCGCAGGCCTACAAGCAAAAATGGGACAAGTATGAAGCGAAGGGCGGAGAGATGCCCGAACGCGACCTTGCCATGGACACGCTGAGGGGCGTGCTCGAGGGCAAGATCCTCATCCAGAACCACTGCTATCGCGCCGACGAAATGGCCAACATGATCGATATGAGCCACGAGTTCGGCTATCACATCTCGGCGTTCCACCACGCGGTCGAAGCTTACAAGATCGCCGACCTCCTGCGCGAAAACGACATCTGCGCGGCGATGTGGGCCGACTGGTACGGCTTCAAGATGGAGTCCTACGACGCGATCAAGGAGAATATCCCGCTCGTGCACAATGCGGGTGCGTGCGCGATGGTGCACTCCGACGATCCCAACGGCATTCAGCGGCTGAACCAGGAGGTCGCGAAGGCGCTCGCCGACGGTCGTCGCGCGGGAATCAATGTTCCCGACGAAGTCGCCTGGGAGTGGCTATCGCGCAATCCCGCGAAGGCGATGGGGATTCTCAACCGAACCGGAACCCTGACTCCCGGCAAGATGGCCGACGTGGTCCTGTGGAACGGCAACCCATTCAGCGATTACACGCGGCCCGAACGCGTGTGGATCGACGGCGCCCTGATGTACGACGCGAACGATCCGAAACGACGGCCGGTCAGCGATTTCGAGCTCGGCCAGCCCGGCGAAGGAGACGTGAAGTGATCCGCCGTTTCATCGTCGCCGCGCTGCTCGTTGCCGGAGCTTCGCCGGTCATGGCACAGACCTTCGCTATCTCTGGCGGGACCGTCGCACTAGGCGACGGCTCCCAACCCATTCCCAACGGAATGGTGATCGTCCGCGACGGACGGATCGTCGCAGCGGGCGATGTCCGGATGAAGCTGCCCGCCGGGACCCAGGTCATCGACGCGACTGGCAAGTGGGTCACCCCCGGCATCGTGGGTGGGTTCACCCGCCTTGGCCTTTCCGAAGTCGATTTGTCCGCCGACGGGTCCGACGACACCAAGGCTGACGGTCCCTTCAGCGCGGCGATCGATGTGGTCGAATCCGTCAATCCGCTCGATACCCCGATCGCCGTCAATCGTGCCGACGGAGTCACTCGAGCGCTGGTCGTACCCAATGTCGGCAAGAGCATCTTCGCCGGGCAGGGCGCTTTGATCGATACGGGCGCGGACATGGATCCGATCACCCGCCCGCGGCTGTTCCAGTTCGTGGAGCTCGGCGAGACCGGGAAGGACAAGGCCGGCGGATCGCGATCTTCCGCCTACATCCTGTTCCGCAACGCACTGCGCGAAGCCGCGGAGCTTCGCCGCTACGCACCCTCGATCCAGTCCGCACGCGGCGGGCAGCCGGACGAGCGCGGCCGACCCGTCGTTCGAAACCCGAATGAGTCGCGCGTCTACGGCCCGGACGCGCGGCGCAGCGAAGACGTGCTGCTGACCCGGTTCGACGCAGCGGCGCTCGTGCCGGTCCTTCAGGGCAGGCAATATCTGTTCGTCCATGCGGAGCGGGCTCGCGACATCCTCAACGTCCTCGATCTCAAGTCCGATTTTCCTTCGTTGAAGATCGTGCTGGTTGGTGCGAGTGAGGGCTGGACGGTCGCTGATAGGATTGCACGGGCAGGAGTTCCCGTGATCGCATCTGCAGTCAACGATCTCCCGGCGTCTTTCGAGCAGATTGCTGCGACACAGTCGAACGTCGGGCGCATGCGAGCCGCCGGCGTGAAGGTCGCCATCGGGATGATCGACGACAGCGATACCAGGAACATCTTCCTGCAACGGCAATATGCCGGCAACCTGGTCGCGCTGCAGCGTGTGCCCGGGGCCACCGGCGTGAGCTGGGGCGACGCACTGGCGATGATCACGTCGAGACCCGCCGAGGCCGTCGGTATGGGCGGCGAAATCGGCAGCCTCGCGCCGGGCCGTCGTGCCGACGTCGTCATCTGGTCGGGCGACCCGCTCGAAGGGTCGAGCGCCGCGGAGACCGTGTTCGTCGACGGCGTGCGCCAGCCCCTCGAAAACCACCAAACGCGGTTGATGCAACGCTACCGCGACTTGTCCCGGCGCGACCTGCCGGAGGCGTATCGCCATTGACCGTGCAGATGGGCCTGACGCTCTCGGCACTCGCCTTCGTCGGGCTTCATTTCCTGCTGTCCCATCCGTTGCGTGGGCCGCTCGTGCGGGCAGTAGGAGAGGGGCCGTTCCGCGGCATCTACTCGCTCATCGCCCTCGTGACGTTCGGGTCGATGATCTATTTCTATCGTCGGTGCGGTCGCGAGCCGCCGCTTTGGGACGGCGGAGAGGCAGCGTGGATCGCGGGCGCGCTGCTGATGTGGCTGGCTTCGATCCTGTTCGTCGGGTCCTTCTTCGGCAATCCCGCGCTACCCGGTGCGCGCGGGCCCAAGGACGGTCCGAAAGGCGTTTTCGCCATTACTCGCCACCCGATGATGTGGGGCTTCGCGCTCTGGGCGGGCGTGCATCTGGCGTTGCTCGCCATGCCGAAGGCACTGGTCTTCGATGGAGCGATCATCGTCCTGGCCCTCGCCGGCGCGATGATGCAGGACCGCAAGAAATCCGCATTGATGGGCGAGGCGTGGCATGAATGGACGGCGCAGACCGCGTTCATCCCCTTGACCCGCGGCGTCGCAAATCCCGGCGCAGTGGCGCTCATCGGTGGGACTTTGCTGTTCCTGATTGCGACATGGGTCCACCCGATGCCGGTCGGCTTCTGGCGCTGGATCGCGTAAACGCGCTAGAGTCTCGGCAATGACACGCAAATTCTTCGGCACGGACGGGATCCGCGGCCTGACCAACCGCGAGCCGATGACCGCTCAGATGGCGCTCTGTGTGGGAATGGCGGCGGGTGCGCACTTCCTGCGCGGCGATCATCGTCACCGGGTCGTCATCGGGAAGGACACGCGCCTGTCCGGCTACATGATGGAATCGGCCATGGTCGCCGGCTTCACCAGCGTCGGAATGGACGTGGTGCTGTTGGGACCGATGCCGACCCCTGCGGTGGCGATGCTGACGCGGTCCATGCGCGCGGACCTGGGCGTGATGATCTCGGCCTCGCACAACCCGTTTGCCGACAACGGCATCAAGCTGTTCGGGCCGGACGGCTATAAGCTTAGCGACCAAGACGAGCATGCCATCGAGAAACGGCTCGAGGACGGACCCAGGCTCGCCAAGCCGGAAATGATCGGCCGCGCCAGACGGATCGAGGACGCGCGGGGCCGCTACGTGCAGTTCGCGAAAGATACGTTTCCCGAGCATCTGCGGCTCGACGGCCTCAAGGTGGTCCTCGATTGCGCCAACGGAGCGGCTTACCACGTCGCTCCCGAAGCCCTGTGGGAGTTGGGCGCGGAGGTCGTCCCGATCGGCGTCTCCCCCAACGGCCTCAACATCAATGAAGGCTGCGGATCGACTCATCCGCAACTGCTTCAGGAGACGGTGGTCGCGAGCGGTGCGGACGTCGGTCTTGCGCTCGACGGGGACGCGGATCGCCTGATCGTCGTCGATGAGAAGGGCCAGATCGTCGATGGCGATCAGCTCATGGCGTTGATCGCGCTCGGGCTCCAGCGCCGCGGCGAGCTCAAGGGCGACGCCGTCGTCGCTACGGTGATGTCGAACCTCGGGCTGGAACGGAAGCTGGGCGAGGCGGGCCTCAAGCTGCTTCGGACCAGCGTCGGCGACCGCTACGTACTCGAGCAGATGCGGAAGAGCGGCTGCAACATTGGCGGCGAGCAATCGGGCCACATCATCCTTGCCGATCATGCGACAACGGGGGACGGTCTCGTTGCGGGCCTCCAGGTCCTTGCTGCACTGGTCGAGGCCAAAGCGCCGGCAAGCGAACTCCTTCGACAATTCGAACCGCTTCCGCAGCTGTTGAAGAACGTCCGGTTCAATGGCGGAGCGCCGCTGGAAGCCGACAGCGTCCGCAAACGCATTGCCGCGGCCGAGGCCGAGCTCGAGGGCCGAGGTCGTCTGGTCATCCGCAAGTCAGGCACCGAGCCGCTCATCCGGGTGATGGCGGAGGGCGACGATCCGGCGCTGGTCCAGCGCTTGGTCGACGATATTTGCGAGGCAGTCCAGTCCGCCGCGTGAACGCTTTCTTCGGATTTGTCTGGCTAACGACGAAACCGTGCACATGGAGAATTTCGCTCCGAGGAGCGGAAAAAAGGCGGCTTCGATGACGAAACCCGCCCGCGTCCTCATCATCGCCGGCTCGGATTCGGGCGGTGGCGCAGGCATTCAGGCGGACATCAAGACCGTCACGATGCTCGGCGGGCACGCCATGACGGCCGTCACGGCGATCACCGCGCAGAACACAGTGGGCGTGAACGCCATCCATCCGATTCCCGCCGAAATGATCCTCGCGCAGATCGACGCAGTCGTGAGCGACATTGGGGTCGATGCGGTGAAGATCGGAATGATCGGCGGAGCCTTCGCCGCGGAGCAGATCGCTGCCCGTCTAGAGCGCCTCAGAGCCGATCAGCCCGACGTGCCGATCGTCTTCGATCCGGTCATGGTTGCGACGAGCGGATCCGTCCTGGCCGACGCTTCGACGGTGGCCGCGTTCGGTCGATTGATGAACGTCGCGACGGTCGCGACTCCCAATCTACCGGAGCTCAAGCAGCTTACCAGCGAGGAGGATCCCGTAGCCGCAGCGTTGCACCTCGTCGGTGCACATGGCTGCGCGGTGCTCATCAAGGGCGGTCACGAAGAAGGGGACGCCTTAGCGGACGCACTAATCGAAGAAGACAATATGACCAGCTGGCAGGGCCAGCGGATCGACACGACCAGCACCCACGGAACCGGCTGCACCCTCGCGAGCGCAATAGCGGTGTTTCTCGCTGAGGGAGCGAGCCTCTCGGACGCTGTTGCACGCGCGCGTGAATTCGTCCGGGTCGCGCTGCACGACGAATTGGAGCTGGGAGAAGGGGCCGGACCGATCGGCCACCCGCGCGTGCGGCTAGATGTCGGCGACGGCCCGCGGCTCAATCAGGTGACGGTGACGGGCACGAACTACGATCGTTCCATCGAATTCTACAAGAAGCTCGGGCTCAAGCAGATCGTCGACAGTCCGCCGGATTATGCGCGCTTCGAAACGGCCGGCGGCGCAACCTTCTCGGTCCAGATCGATCCCGAAGAGAAGATCATCGCCACGACCGCGATCTATCTCGAATGCGACGACCTCGACGAGCGCGTCGAGCAGCTCGCGCGGAGCGGGCTGGCGTTCGAGCACGGGCCACGCAACCAGCCGTGGATGTGGCGCGAGGCGCGGCTGCGCGATCCCGACGGCAATATCATCTTCCTCTACAAGGCGGGCGAAGCGCGACGCTTTCCGCCCTGGCGCATCGACTCATCCACAGAAAATCGCTGATTAGGCTGGCGACTCACTCAGCCTCTTCATAGGCTTAGGGCTCCATGCCCCGCCGGTGCTCTTTCAAGCTCGAGCTCGATTATCCGCAGCCTTTGGCTGGCGTCGACGAGGCGGGCTGCGCCCCGCTGGCAGGCCCGGTCGTCGCTGCTGCATGCATCCTCGATCGCGAAAAATTCCCGCGTGGCATCGACGATTCGAAGAATCTTCCGATCGAAAAGCGAGAGGCGATCTATGCTCGGCTGGTGAAGTGCTCGGCATGGGGCGTCGGAATCGCCACTGTCGAGGAGATCGACCAGATCAACATCTACTGGGCGCGCATGCTGGCTATGACCCGCGCGGTTGAGGCGCTGGGGATGGAACCCGCCTGGGTTCTCGTCGACGGCAATGCAACCCCGCGCTGGCAGCGCCCGTCCAAGGCGATCGTCGACGGCGATGCCAAGTGCCGCTCGATCGCCGCCGCGTCGATCGTTGCCAAGGTGACGCGCGACCGGATCATGGCCGACCATGCGGTGACCTATCCCGGCTACGGGTGGGAGACGAACCGCGGCTATCCGACCCCGCAACACATCCGCGCGCTCGACGCGCTGGGCCTCACCCCGCTCCACCGCCGCAGCTTTGGCCAGGTCCGCACGCGCGATCCGGCGCTGCGCCGCGACGAAAAGTGCGAGCAGAGTCTTTCGAGTCACACCACTAGCAGTTGAGTCTGCAACATGGCTGGAGACTCAACATCTTGTGTTCGGGCCGCGGCGGATTCGCTTTGTTCTCCAATGCCCTGTGCACCGATTTGCCCGCCCAGCCT
>JBKPJK010000162.1:0-6618 GCA_046730635.1 Pseudomonadota bacterium
GGCCACCATCACTGCGAGCAGGTGCGATGCTGGATGCATACGAAACCCCCTGTCACCCGAGCAGAGCGATCACTTAACACGGAGTAAGCGCTCAATCGAGCGACGGGAGCGACGAGGATGGCACGATCTGCGCGGCGAGCCGGATCAACCATTCCGATTAATGACGGCGAGGCTCTGTTGCACAAGGATCGGCTCGCCCGACTCTCTCCTCCCTCCCTTCCCTGGAAACGGGGCGGGCCCAAGCGGCCCGGTGAGCGAATAGCCTCATCGGGTCGCTTTCTCTGACCCTGCGAAGCGGGCTTCGTCAGCGCAGCGCCTCGATGATGGTGACGTTGGCGATCCCGCCGCCCTCGCACATGGTTTGTAGCCCGAAACGCTTGCGGTTCCGATGCAGCGCGTGGATCAGCGTCGCCATCAGCTTGGCGCCGCTCGCTCCGAGCGGGTGGCCGAGCGCGATCGCTCCGCCGTGCACGTTGAGCTTCGAGGGGTCGGCGTTGGACTGCTGAAGCCAAGCGAGTGGGACGGACGCAAAAGCCTCGTTCACCTCGTAAAGATCGATGTCGCCGATCGATCGGCCGGAGCGCTCCAATGCGACGCGCGTCGCGCGTATCGGCTCGTCGAGCATGATCACCGGATCGCCGGCAGTGACCGTCAAATTGTCGATGCGGGCAAGCGGTCGCAGCCCATGGTCGCGTATGGCGCGCTCCCCTGCGACCAGGACCGCCGATGCGCCGTCGCAGATTTGTGATGCATTGCCGGCGGTGATCGCTCCGTCGGCGGTCAGCGTCTTCAATCCGGCCAGACCTTCGAGCGACGCGTCGAAGCGGATGCCTTCGTCGATGCGATGTTCGACGCCGTTCACGGCCAGCGGCACGATCTCGGCATCGAAAGCTCCAGCCTTCGTTGCGGCGGCAGCCTTGTGGTGGCTGTCTAGCGCGAAGCGGTCGAGTTCGTCGCGCGACAACCCATATTTTTTCGCCATCATCTCGGCGCCGCGAAACTGGGTGAACTCAGTCACTCCATAACGATCGAGGATCGCCTGCGGCCACGGGCCCTTGCCGATCCCGGCCTGCATCGGAAGGATGATGGGCGTGCCCATCGGCACTCGGGTCATGCTCTCGACGCCGGCGGCGACGACCAAGTCTTGCGTACCGCTCATCACCGCCTGTGCGGCGAAATGGATCGACTGCTGCGACGAGCCGCATTGCCGGTCGATGGTCACGGCGGGAACGCTGTCGGGAAGCGAGGAGGCCAGCACCATGTTGCGCCCGACGTGAAAGCTCTGCTCGCCGATCTGGCTCACGCAGCCGACGATCACGTCGTCGATCGTTACAGGGTCAATGCCCGTGCGCTCGACCAACGCATCGAGCACCGCCGCACCCAGCGACACCGGATGCCAGTCCTTCAGCGCGCCTTCGCGTTTGCCGCCTGCAGTGCGCAGGGCATCGACGATGTAGGCGGTGCTCACGTTCGGGAGTCGACGCCGCGAACGAACGCGCCGACCAGCGCGTTGAACGTGTCCGGCTTTTCCAGATTGGCGATGTGACCGGCGCCCTCGACGCTTTCGTAGAGCGCCCCTGGAATCAGCCGTGCCAGGCTCCGCGACAGCGCCGGCGGAGTGATGTGGTCCTCGGAGCCGCACAGGACTAGCGTCGGCACTCGGATCGCCGCGGCCCTCCGGCTTTGCTCGGCTAGCCAGACGGCCCTGGCTCCGATCCGGTAGGCGGCGGGTTCGATTCGGGCCATGGTTTCGATGACCTCGCTTCGCACCTTGGGGTCGGCCGGCTGGGCGAGCAAAGCGTCGACCCGGTTTTCAGCCAAAGCGCGGAGATCCGAACTGGCCGCGACTCCTCGTTCGTAAATGACGTGGCCGTCCGGATGCTCGGCGAACGTATCGGCGAGGATCAGCGACGCGATCCGCTTGGGCCAGGCGGCATGCATTGCGATCGCGACGACTCCGCCGAGCGACAGGCCGCACACATGCGCCCGATCGATTCCGAGCTCGGTCAACGCTGCGAGGATCGTGCCGGCATAATCGTCCCGGCTCATGCCCTCGATGGCCGGATCGCTGTCGCCGTAGCCGGGATAGTCTAAGGCGACCGCCCTGCGCTCGCCCCGGAAATATTCGAGCTGCGGTCGCCAGACCGATTTGTCAGAGCCGACGCCGTGGAGGAAGATGATCGGCATGCGGCCGCCCTCGTCGACCTCGTCATAACCCAACGAAATTCCGGTCGCGGTCCTGATCCGAGCCATGGCGCGATATTGGCAGCCGTGGGCGCGGCGCGCTAGCGTCGATCCATGACGCGCATGATCGTGAACGGCGAACCGCTCGAATACCGGCTCGATCCGGAGACGCCTTTGCTGTGGGCCCTCCGCGACGCGTCCAATCTCACGGGCACGAAATATGGCTGCGACAGCCAGGATTGCGGCGCCTGCACCGTGATGGTGGACGGCCGCGCTGCGATGAGCTGCGCCGTCCCGATCGGGACGCTGGAGGGGGCGGAAATCACCACCATCGAAGGCCTGTCGAACGGTCGATCTCATCCGGTCCAGCAGGCATGGCTGGCCGAGCAGGTGACGATGTGCGGTTATTGCGAGCCGGGGTTCATCATGGCGATCGCGGCTATGCTCCGGGCGAGCCCGAACCCGAGCGAAGAGCAGATTGCGGCGTTGCCCAATATCTGCCGGTGCGGGGCCTATCCTCGCATTCGAAGGGCGATTGCCCGAGCCGGGCAGATGGCTGCTCGGGCAGCTCCGGCGCCATCTCAGCCGGGTCCAAAGCCGCCGTCGGAAACATGAATTTACGGACACGAAACGGTTAAGCCGCTGCTCATCAAAAGTGGAGCACTCGCAGACTCAATACATGAAAGGTGTGAGTCATGCGTAAGCTCCTAATCTCCCTCCTCCTGGCCAGTGCCGCGGCAGTGCCCGCGCTCGCCGAGCCGGGGGATCATCACAACCCAGACAACAACCGGCCGGAGCACTCGCAAACGCGTCCGGAACGCGCGCAGCGTGCGGAGTCTTCGGACCGGCAACGCGGCAACGGAAGTGGCGGCGGCGAGCGCCAGAACTTCGCCCGTACGCAGGGTTTCCAGCAGAACGGTCAGCAAATCATTCAACAGCAGAATCCAGCACAGGCGCAGGCGTTTCGCGCAGAGCGTCAGCGGATGCAGGCGGCGGAATCCCTCAACGGCAATTCAGGCGAGGACAGGCGCAAGCTTCGGCGCGAGCGGCAAGGCTTCAACGGCAGGGCGCAGCAGGTCAACGATGAGTCCCTGCGCCAGACCGATCGGCCGGTGCCGAACGTGCTTCGGACCCGCAACCGTACGGAAGTCGTCAGCGAGATTCCGCGGCGCGGAACGCAGCCGCCGCTCCGCGTCGACAACAACCATCGGCGCGATCGGGTCAATTGGAACACCAATTGGCGCCACGACGGCCGTTACGACTGGCACAATTGGCGCAACCACCATCGCTCGAACTTCCACCTGGGCTTCTATTACGATCCGTTCGGGTGGGGTTATCAGCCGTACGGCATCGGTTGGCGGCTGTGGCCCAACTATTATTCGAGCAACTATTGGATCAACGATCCGTGGCAGTATCGGCTGCCCTTCGCTCCGCCGGGAACGCAGTGGATCCGCTATTATAACGACGCCCTGCTCGTGGACACGTACACGGGCGAAGTGGTCGACGTGATCCGCAATTTCTTCTGGTAGACGCCAACAACCGTTGATCGAAGGGGCGTTGCGGCATAGCTGCAGCGCCCCTTTCTCGCGTCCCGGGCCATTCCCATCCTTTTCTAAGGTCGTCCAATGCCGAAGCTTGCCGCTGCCCTGATACTGTCCTGCTCCATGCTTGCCTTCTCGCCGGCGATCGCACAGCCCGCGCCGGTGGCATCCCAGGCAAGCTTGCATCGGCAGCTGTTCCAGGTCTTCAAGGACAGCGACGAGGCGTCGCTAAAGCGCAACCCGGTGCAGGCGCTGCTGCGTGGCGATCCGCGTTACGCCGACCGGCTCGGCGACCTCTTCAGCCATCAGCATTTCCTCGACGAGAAGGCCGCCGCCGAGCACGACCTTGCCGCGCTCCACGCGATTCCGCGCAACCAGCTGAGCCAGAACGACCAGCTCGCCTACGACGTCTTCGAGTTTCAGACCAAGGATGCGCTGCGCGGCTATACGCCGGAGCTGATGGCGCTCAACGAAGCGCTGCCGATGAACCACTTCTTCGGCATTCACACGGAATATCCGACGCTATCGAGCGGGCAGGGCGGCGCGCCCTACAACAATCTCGCCGATTACGAGAACAGCCTGAAGCGCAACCGCGACTTCGCCGCAAACATCGACGAGGCGATCCGTCAGTGGAAAAAGGGCGAGGCCGAAGGCGTCGTCGATACCAAGCTTACCGTGCGCAACATGATCGAGCAGCTCGACAACCAGCTGAAGCTCAAGCCGGAGGAGTCGCCCTATTGGGGTCCGATCAAGAACTTCCCCAAGGGCATCGGGGCAGCGGATCGCGCGCGGCTGACGAATGAATATCGCCAATCCCTCACGACCGTCATCTACCCCGCGCTGACGCGCCTGCGCGACTTCCTCCAGAACGAATATCTGGGGCACGCGCGCGAAGGGGTCGGCCTCATGTACATGAAGGGCGGGGACACCTTGTACCGCTACGACGTGGAGGCGACGACCACGACGAACATGACGCCGGAGCAGATCCACCAGCTCGGCCTCAGCGAAGTCGGGCGCATCACCAAGGAGTTCGAGAAGGTCCGCCAGGAGATGGGCTTCAAGGGCGACCTCCACGCCTTCTTCGACTACATGCGCACCAGCCCGAAGTTCGCTCCCAAGAGTCGCGAGCAGATCCAGGCAGACTATGCGCGCATCAAGAAGTCGGTCGAGGCGAAGGTGCCGACCTATTTCTCGCTCGTTCCGAAAACCCCTCTCGAGATCCGGCCCTATCCTCCGTACCGCGAGAAGTTCGAAGCAGGGGGTTCCTACGACAGCGGAACGCCGGATGGCTCGCGCCCCGGGACCTTCTATTTCAACGCCTACGACCTCCCGTCCCGATTCACCTGGGAGGAGACGACCTTGTTCCTCCACGAGGGCGAGCCCGGTCACCATTTCCAGATTAGCCTGGCCCAGGAAAGCAATGCGCTTCCAGCCTTCATGCGGTTCGGCGGGAACACCGCCTATGTCGAAGGCTGGGCGCTTTATTCGGAGACGCTCGGCTACGACATGGGCTTCTACAAGGACCCCGTGCAGCGCTTTGGAACGCTCAATGACGAAATGCTGCGTGCGATGCGGCTGGTGGTCGACACGGGGATCCACACCAAGGGTTGGACCCGCGATCAGTCGATCAAATACATGCTCGATCACTCGGGTGAATCGAAGACCGACGCGACCGCGGAGGTCGAACGGTACATCGCCATCCCGAGCCAGGCGACGGCCTACAAGATCGGATCGCTGACCATCCAGCGGCTGCGCGACGAAGCCAAGGCCGCGCTCGGGCCGAAGTTCGACATTCGCGAATTCCACGCCCAGGTGCTCGATAGCGGCGCGCTGCCGATGGAGATTCTGGAAGCGAAGGTCAGGCGCTGGGTCGCGGCAAAGAAGGCTAGCTAGCCCTCAGGTCCACGAACGGCGCGAACTTGTCTTCGCGCTTGACGAAGCTGGTCTCGTAGCGCCGCACGGTCGCGTCCGCCGTCAATACGCGTTCCGCAACCTCGTTGAACTCTTCCATGCTGGCGCAGTCGAACAACAACAGCAGGTCGTAGGTCCCGGCAAGCTCGTAGCAGAACTGGATCTGCGCCGCGGTTCGGATGCGCTGGAGCAAGGCGGCTTTGCCATGTTGGTCGGCATGCTCGTTAAGCTGGAGCATGACGATCGCGCGCAACCGCGCGCCGGTGAGCTGCGGTCCAAGCAAGCCGATCGTGCGCGCGATCCAGCCTTCGCTCCGTAAGCGGCGAAGGCGGCGCGCGATGGCGGATGGCGAAAGCGGAACGCTCGTCGCGAGCTCCTCCGCGGTGCGTCCGTCGTCGCGCTGGACCTCGTTGAGCAGCGCGAGATCGAAGCTATCGAGCATGCCGCCATGGTGCCAAATTTTGGCACGCAGCGCATCCTTTTTGCGTGCGCTTGGCAAAGTCGGGGTCGAGCGGCCGCGCGTTCATCTGTCCGACAGCCGATCTGGCGATGTCAGGAACAGGCGCGGTTTTCCGCGTGGCAAAAAGGAGTCCGGGGGCAATGTTCTCATTCAATCGTACGGCAAAGCTAACGTCAGCTCTGCTGGTCGCAGGAGCGTGGCTGGCGCCCGGCGCGACGATGCAGGCGGCCGCACAGACCACGGCGGCAGCGCCTTCACCGTCCTCATCGATCGCGCTCGAGCCCGGCGAGGGCCGCGCCGTGGCTGTGAAGCTGGCTGACGAACTGATCAGCTCGTTCGTCTACCGGGACCAGGCCGAAGCCTATGCGGCGATGCTCAAGGCGAATGCCGCGGCCGGTCGCTACGACATTGGAACGCGCGGCGCACTGGCCAAGCTGATCACGGACGATCTCATGGCCGTGCACAAGGACGGCCACCTGCACGTCGAGGTCGCCGGCGGCGACGGGCGCCCCGGCGGTCGTA
>JBKPJK010000163.1:0-5003 GCA_046730635.1 Pseudomonadota bacterium
GCGCAGGGAAGCGCGAGCGACGGCGATGTTCGCTGTTGCGACGGCGATGTCCTTATTGGCTTCCAGCGCTTGTCGCACGAGGCCGTCCAGGACCGGGTCGGAATAGAGCCGCCACCAATCGTCCTGCCCCGCCGCATTAGCCACGGACGCAAAGCCGCCGCTGACGAACGGGGCCTGCGCCGTCGTCGGAACCGGTGGAGGAGAATAGTTGGGACCGACGGCGGCGCAGGCTGCCAGCGTGAGGGCTGCGCTGGCTGTGAGGAGGGTCTCTCGAACGATAGGCATTGGGAATCTCACTCGGCTGGCTGGAGCGCGGGCTGGCTGCCGCGGCCGTGGCCGCGGCCGCGGCGCCAATCGGCCACGCGATCCGCAAGCCTGCGGCTGACGACGTAGAAGGTCGGCGTGTAGATCAGGCCGAAGGCAGTCACGCCGATCATCCCGAAAAAGACCGCCGTACCGAGCGCCTGGCGAAGCTCCGCTCCGGCGCCCGTCGAGGTGACAAGCGGCAGCGTTCCGAGAATGAACGCGAAGCTGGTCATCAGGATCGGACGCAGCCGGATACGCGCGGCCTCGACCGCGGCATCGACCGTGGACGCGCCGCTCTCCTCCGCCTGCTTGGCGAATTCGACGATCAGGATCGAGTTCTTTGCGGCAAGTCCGACGAGCACGATCAAGCCGATCTGGGTCAGCACATTATTGTCCATGCCGCGCAGGTTCACGCCGGTCATCGCCGCGAGCAGGGTCATCGGCACGATGAGGATAACGGCGAGGGGAAGGGTGAGGCTTTCGAACTGCGCCGCGAGGACCAGGAACACGAACAGCACGGCGAGGGAGAAGACGATGCCCGCAGTGTTGCCGGCGGCCTTCTGCTGGAACGCGATGTCCGTCCATTCGGTCTTGAAGCCGGGAGGCAGGCTCCGGGCGATCTGCTCCATCGCCTTGATCCCCTGCCCGGTCGAATAGCCGGGCGCGGGCTGGCCATCCATCTCGACTGCCGGGAACAGGTTGTAACGCGTCACTCGGTAAGGGCCGGTGCGGTCCTGGAAGGTCGCTATCGATCCGATCGGAACCATTTCGCCGCTGTTGGAACGAGTCTTCAGCTGAGCGATGTCGGTGACGTCGTTGCGGAAGGCCGAATCCGCCTGGGCGGTGACCCGATAGGTGCGGCCGAGCAGGTTGAAGTCGTTGACATAGGCTGAGCCGAGATAGACCTGCAGCGCCTCGTTCACACGTTCGGGAGGCACGCCGAGCATGTCGGCCTTGGTGCGATCGATGTCGGCGTAGACGCGCGGCGTCTGCGTATTGAACAGCGTGAAGACGTTGGCGAGGCCCTTGGTTTGCGCCGCCTGTCCCATGAACTGGAACGCCGCGCCTTGCATCGCATCATAGCCGTTCGATGCGCGGTCTTGGATGATCATGCGGAAGCCCCCGGATCCGATGCCTTGGATGACGGGAGGAGAAACGACGAAAACGTTGGCTTCGTCGACGTCCGCTACCGCCTTGCGCATGTCGGCTTCGATGGCCTGCTCCGACCGGCCGTGCCGGGCGCGCCATGCATAATCCTTGAACACGACGTAGGACGCGGCGGCGTTCGACGCCTGCGTGCCGGAGGCGCCGTCGAAGCCGGCGAACATGACGGCGTCCTGCACGCCCTCGATCTTCACGAGCCGACCCGCAACCTTCTTGAGCACCGCGTCGGTGCGCTCGAGGGAGCTTCCGGCGGGAAGCTGAACCACCGCGAGGGAGTAGCCCTGGTCCTGCGCCGGAATGAAGCCCGCCGGAGTCGCCCAGAACAAGGCGATCGCCGCAGCGATGAGGCCGCCATAGGTCAGCAGCACCTTGCGCGGGTTGGTGATCAGCTTGCGCGTCAAGCGCCCGTAGGCAGACGAGACCCGGTCGAACGCCGCGTTGAAGCGATCGCCTGCGCGATGAAGCGCCCCGATGACTCCAGTCTCTGACCGGTGGTTCGTCTTCGGGCGCAGCAGCAGCGCGGCTAGCGCCGGAGAGAGGGTCAGCGATAGCAGCAGGGAGATGATCGTGGCGCTTGAAATGGTGACCGCGAACTGGCGGTAGAATTCGCCCGACATGCCTCTCAGAAACATGGTCGGGACGAACACCGCGCAGAGGACCAGCACGATCGCGACCAGCGCAGTGGCGACTTCGTCCATGGACCGTCGAGCCGCTTCTTTCGGGGAGAGGCCTTTCTCGAGATTGCGCTCGACGTTCTCGACGACGACGATGGCGTCGTCGACGACGATGCCGATCGCCAGGACGAGGCCGAACATCGACAAGGTATTGAGCGAATATCCGACGCTTGCGAGCACGGCGAATGAGCCGATCAGCGACACAGGGATTGCGACCACCGGAATCACGGCCGCGCGCCAGCTTTGCAGAAACACCAGGATGACGAGGACGACGAGCACGACGGCCTCGAGCAGGGTCATCTGCACGGCTTCCATCGACTTGCTGATGAACTCGGTCGGGTTCCAGATGACCCGGTAGGTCATCCCAGACGGGAAGTCCTTGGAGGCGTCCTTCATCACCTTGAGCACGCCTTGTTCAGCGGCGAGGGCGTTGGTTCCTGGACGCTGCGTCAGGCCGACGATGAGCGAGTCCTGGCCGGTGAGATAGCCGTTGACGCCATAGTCCTCGGCGCCGAGCTCGACGCGTCCGACATCCGCCAGTCGCGTGACGGCGCCGTCGGCCGAAGTCTTCACCACGATGTTGGCGAAATCGGCGGGATCCTTGAAACGGCCCTGGGTCTCGACATTGAGCTGATAAGCCGAGCCGGTGTCGTGAGGCGGCTGCCCCAGCGTGCCCGCCGCTACCTGCACGTTCTGTCCGCGCAGCGCATTCACGATCTCGTCGCCCGTCAGTCCGCGCGCGGCGGCCCGGCCCGGATCGATCCAGACGCGCATCGCGTAATCGCGCCCGCCAAACACCTGGACGTCGCCGATTCCGTCGACGCGGGTCAGCCGGTCGCGCACTTGCGACAGGATGTAGTTCGACATGTACGCACGATCGCGCGAGTGGTCGGGCGAGATGATGTTGATCGCCATCAGCCACGAAGGAAGCGATTTGCGGACGACCACCCCGATACGCCGCACATCTTCGGGCAGGCTCGGCTCGGCGAGCGCGACCCGGTTCTGCACGAGCACCTGCGCTTTATCGAGATCCGTCCCGAGCTTGAACGTCACGGTGATGGTGACGCGGCCGTCGCCGGTAGACTGGCTGGACATGTACAGCATGTCGTCGACGCCGTTGATCTGTTGCTCGATCGGCGCGGCGACGGTGTCCGCGACGGTCTCCGCGGACGCGCCCGGATAAGATGCGCCCACGGTAATCGTGGGCGGAACCACGTCAGGATACTGGCTGACCGCCAAGCCGAAATAGCTGATCGCGCCGACGAGCGTGATGATGATCGCAATGACCGCAGCAAAGATCGGGCGATCGATGAAGATTCGGGACAAGCGCACGGTTGGCTCGATTCTAATTTGCGAAGGTTGCGCTGCTGGCCGGCTGCTCGATGACCACCGGGCTCGTGACAGGCGAGTGCTCGGGCGCGATCTTGGTGAGCTTCGGCTGGATCGGAATGCCCGGCATGATGCGCTGCTGACCGCGGATGACGACCTTGGCCGCCGGCGACAGTCCCGACTTGATGACCCGCAGTCCATCGATGACGGGCCCAACGATGACCGGGACGGGCGTCGGCTGCCCGTTCTTGCCAATCGTCATGACCATCTTTCCGGCCTGGTCGGTGAGCACGGCGCTGTCGGGCACGAGCAATGCCGTGACCGGCCGCCCGCTCGACAGTCGCATGCTCCCGAACATGCCAGGAGTGAGGAAGCCCGTACCATTCGCAAGGATAGCGCGTGCACGGATGGTTCCCGAGGCCGGATCGATCCCATTGTCCGTGAAATCGATCTGACCATGCCAGCGGTAGTCGGGCTCGTCCTGCAGCCGGATATCGACCATCTGCGCAGTCTCGCCGGCAGCGCGGTCGCGCTGGGCCTTGAGCAGCTGGCCCTCCGACACGTCGAAGGTGAAGTAGATTGGATCGACGGCATTGATCGTCGTGAGCAACGTGCCGGTTCCAGCGCCGCCGCTCACCTGACTTCCCGGATCCACGCGGCGGTTCGAGACCTTACCGCTGATCGGCGCCGTGACCCGCGTGAACTCAAGCTCCAGAGCGCGCTGTCGCACGACTGCTTCGGCAGCCGCGATCCCCGCCTCCGCCGAGTGCGCAGCCGCGCGTAGATTGTCGACCTCCTCACGCGAGACGGCTTCGTCGGGGATGAGGCGCTCGGCGCGAGCGAGCTCGGCGCGCGCAAGTGCGGCCGCCGTTCGAGCAGACGCGGCGCGAGCCTGCGCTTCGGCGAGTGCGGCTGCGAATGGCCTAGGATCGATCGTGAAAAGCAGCTGTCCTGCGTGCACGTAATCGCCGTCGCGGAAATGGATCCCCGCGAGCTGCCCCGAAACACGCGGTCGTATCTCGACCGATCGGCTCGGTTCGAAGCGGCCGGTAAATTCGTCATATTCGAGGATGTTGCGCTGCAGCGGATAGGCGATCGCGACTTCCGCCGGAGGCATCGCCGCGGCCGGCTGCCGCGGCCCGGCGAGCAGCCAGTACGCCAACACGAGCAGCGCAAGCACCGCGACCGCCACCAGGACGATCCGTTGCAAGGGCTGGCGACGGACGCGGACGATCACATTATCGGCAATCGCCCCGCCACTTGGTCCATCGAATTCGTTCTTGCGGAAAAACATCAGGCGAAGGCCTCCCCCGAAATGGGTCGCGCGATTGCAGAAGAAGCTGCTCGGACGCTGCTGACCAAAAGCTCGTACTGGTCAGGGCTGAAGCCCGCTGTGAGGAATTCGGCCACATCTTCGCCGGGCACCGAGAAACCGAAATGCCAGCTCAGGACGGAGATGCGGCGCAGCGCCTCGAGGCGCTCGTTGGCAAGCTCCGGGTTGCCGCGCCCGGTCAGCCGGTTCCAAATGCG
>JBKPJK010000164.1:0-13791 GCA_046730635.1 Pseudomonadota bacterium
GGCGAGGCCTATCTCTGGAACGACGGGGTTTGGCGGAGGCGGGGTGCCGGGCAGGGCGCGCCCGTACCGGCCTACTGCCGCTGACGCTCCAAGGAGTTTCGATACTCCGGCTTGATCCCGGCGATGAGTTGCGAGGTTACCGGTAAGGGGATTTCATACTCGCCCTCGGCGTAGGGCCCTGCGGTGTAGGGCGAGGCGACGAAGTCGATAGTGTCGAAACGACCGTTCTTGTCCTTGTCGAGGAGCGCGATCACCAGGTCGCCATATTTGGGGCAGGCATTGAAATCCGGGAGATCGAGCTTCTCTCCTTCACGCCGTTTGCTGCGCTCTGCATTCAGAGCAGCGCAGTAGCGCGCCCGTGTGAGAGCGGGGAAGGCTCCCTCGCGCAGGAACAATGAATCGATTGTGATCTCACGCTTCGCCGACCGATCCCACAGGAGTGCGCCGTAGACGCTATTGGGGTGCGCTCCCCCGTCGAATCTGCCGAGATCGCTTTGCAGCGACAGAAGATGCGGCGTCTGGCCGGCGGTGGTCCACTGCATCGAATAATCGTGCTGGTTGAAGTCGCGTTTCTGCTGCTTCGCCAGGAGCTGATCCTCGGCTGCGTTCTTTTGAGCTTCGGCGAGAGCCCTTTTTGCGTCAGTGTAAAAGCGAAGATCCAGTGCCGGGATGGTCGCTGCTTCCGCAGACCATTGATAATCGAAGTCGAGCGCCGGAGTCTTTCTCACCACCTTGTGGGGCGTGCTGGAGGCCGCGGTCGAAGCCAGTGCAGCGAGAAAGACCAGCCCCCGTTTCATAAATGGCGGCATTACCGTCGTATGGCGCGGTTGACTATCTTCCGGCCCGTTCATAAAGGAGCGGCGCCTTGGCGGTGACGCTTTCCGCCATGTTTCTCGTCCCTCGCTCTGCCCCATGTGTTTCAGCAGGGGCGACGCACAGGGGAGACGCATGGAAGAAGACGAAGCTGACGAGGTTCCGAAGCTTCCACCAGATGCGCGGCTTGAATCGCTGAATAAGCGGCTCGACCGTGTGCAGCAGGCGGAAGCGAAGCGGAATGCCACGGGCGGGCCGGATTCGAGCTATCGGACCGGCCAGCTCGTCCTGAGCTATCTGATCGGCGCGCCGACAGGGGGATTCCTGATTGGCCTGCTGCTCGATCGGTGGTTTGGGACGCGCCCGTGGTTGATGTTGATCCTGTTGTTCCTCGGCTTCGTCGCGGGCTTCATCAACATCATCCGGGTTTCAAGCAATTCTCCGGGCAAGCGCTCGGGCGGCGAGGATAAGGGATAGACGTGGCTTCCGGCGGCAAGATCGACCCGATGCACCAGTTCGTGATCGAGCCGATTTTCGGCTCGTTCCAAGCGAACAATCCATTCGTCTTCACGAACAGCGCATTGTGGACGCTCATCGTGCTCGGCGCGATCACCTTCTTCATGGTCGGCGGGATGAAGCGCGAGCTGATCCCGGGACGTTGGCAGGTCGCCGTCGAAGGCATGATCGGCTTCGTCGACGACATGGTGCACGCCAGCATCGGCCCCGAGGGCAAGAAGTATCTTCCGTGGGTCTTCACCGCCTTCATCTTCCTCCTCTTCGCCAACCTCATGGGTGCGATTCCGATCGCCGTCGTGCCGGGTGCCCACCCGTTCACGGTGACGAGCCAGTTCACCTTCACCGGCGTCATGTCGCTCATCACCTTCGCGATCGTGCTCGGCGTCGGCTTCTGGAAGCACGGGCTGCATTTCCTGTCGCTGTTCGTTCCGCCTGGCGTTCCGCTGATCGGCAAGATCCTGCTCTTCCCGATCGAGCTGATCTCGTTCCTGGTGCGCCCGTTCAGCCTCGGCCTTCGTCCGTTCATCGCCATGTTCGCCGGGCACATCTTGCTGGACATCTTCGGCAATTTCATCGTGCAGGGCTTCAATGCGGGCGGGAAGGGGATCGGCATTTCGATCCTCTGCTTCCTGTTCGTGACTTTCATCAGTGCGCTCGAGCTCCTGGTCGCGGCGATCCAGGCGTACGTGTTCGCAATCCTGACCGCGCTCTACATCAACGACGCGGTCCATCTTCACTAAACCCATCGTTCTTACCCAAGGAGTTCAATCATGGATCTCGCTTCAGCCAAGGTCATCGGTGCCGGTCTCGCGGCGATCGGCGTCGGAACCGCCGCCATCGGCGTCGGCTACGTCTTCGGCTCGTTCGTCAACAGCTCGCTGCGCAATCCGGCCGCTGCCGATAGCCAGCAGGGCCGTCTGTTCATCGGCTTCGCCGCCGCCGAGCTTCTCGGCCTGATGGCCTTCGCCGTTGCCATGATCATTCTGTACGCGATCTAAGGCGAACCAGGCGTCGGCTGAAAGAGCGCTCTCATGCCTCAACTGTCCCAGCTTTCCGAAGTCTACCTGTCCCAGTTCTTCTGGCTGGCAGTGGCACTCGGCTTCATCTTCTTCGTGATCGCGCGGGGGATGCTGCCGAAAATCCAGGCCACGGTGGAAGCGCGCGAGCAGCGCATCGCGTCCGACCTCGAGCGGGCGCAGGCCGCCCGAGTGGAGGCGGACAAGACCGAGGCGGATTGGCGCGAGCGCATGGATGCGGCTCGCGCGGAGGCTGCGCGCATCGCTCAGGAGGCGAAGCAGGCGAGCGCTCGGGATACCGAGGCCAAGGTCCAGAAAGCGTCGGAAAAGCTCAATCTCAAGATCGAAGCGGCCGAAAAGCAGCTTCGCGAGGCACGCGACAAGGCGCGTGCCGAGATCGAGGAGGTTGCTGCCGAAGCGACGCAGGGCATGGTTGCGCGTCTCACCGGCGTGAACGTCGACAAGCAGGACGCTGCCCAGGCAGTGAAGGCGGAATTCAATGTCTGAGCCGCAGACGGTCGAGACGGTGGGCCATCCCGCCGGTCCGGAACATGCCGAGCCCACGTTCCTCGGACTGAACGCCGGTGGATGGATCGCGCTCGCCGTGCTCACGGTGTTCGCGATCCTCATCTGGAAGAAGGTGCCCGCCGCCATCGGCAAGGCGCTGGACGACAAGATCGCGTTGATCCGCAATCAGCTGGCCGAAGCGGAATCGCTCCGGAAGGAGGCCGAGGCGCTGAAGGCCGAATATGCGAACAAGGCGAAGTCCGCGGACAAGGACCGCGAAGCTCTCCTGGAGCGCGCGCGGCACGAGGCGGAAGAGATCGTTGCCAACGCGAAGACCCATGCCGAAGCTCTCGTTGAGAGGCGCACGCGCATGGCCGAGGAAAAGATCGCCGCCGAAGAGCGGGCGGCGGTCGAGCAACTCCGGGCCGCCGCCGCGGATGCAGCCAAGAAAGCCGCCGCGCGGCTGATCTCCGAGCGGCACGATGCCGAGACCGACGCCAAGCTGGTCGACCGCGCGATCAAGGAAATCGCGGGGCGCTAAGCCTTACTGCTGGTGCTGGCCGCCTCGCTGGCTGACACCCTCAAGCGCTTCGCTCGCGCAGTCGCGATCGGCCTCCAGGCTGAGGTCGCCGAGGCTGACGATTCCGCAAAGCTTCTCCTGCTCGTCGATGACGGGCAAGCGGCGCACTTGGGCTTCACTCATCTTGCTGGCCGCCTCTTCGACGTCATCGTCGACGCGGGCGCAGACCATGTCGTTGGTCATCAGGTCCCGCACCGGCGTTTCAGGCCCATAGCCTTCGGCGACCCCGCGCACGGCGATATCCCGATCGGTAATCATGCCGATCAGCCGTTCGCCTTCGGTCACCGGAATAGCCCCCGCATCGGCGTTCAACATGAAGCTCGCCGCCTCGCGCGCGGTCTGGTCCGGACGGATGGTCTGGACGTCGCGAGTCATGACTTCGCTGACTTTCATGTGTCTTCTCCTCTGGAATTCGACCCACGAACGAACGGCTTAGGATTGCCGTTCCTGTCGTTACGGCACGTTCTCGGTCAGGAGGTCATAGGTGGCGACCAGTTCATCGCACTGATTGAAGATCTCCACCGCCCAGCGCACCACTCCGGTGTCCTCGCTCTTCAGCGATTTGGACCGGACGCTAAGTTCCACCCGCATCGAATCGCCGGGATAGAGCGGCGTGAGAAAGCGCAGGTTCTCGAGGCCCGTATTGGCGAGCACGGGGCCTGGATCGGGATCGACGAACAGGCCCGCCGCGAAGCTCAGGATCAGATAGCCGTGCGCGACGCGGCCCTCGAAGATTGGGGATGCCTTGGCAGCCTCCTCGTCCATGTGAGCGTAGAATTTGTCGCCGGTGAACTCCGCGAAATGCTCGATGTCCTCGAGCGTCACCGTTCGGCTCCCGGTCTTCCACGTGTCGCCGATGTGCAGCTCGCTCATTTTTCGGCGGAACGGATGGACGTCGATAACATGCTTCGGCGCACCGGGCATATATTGTTCGGTGATAGCGGCGATCATGGTGGGAGATGACTGGATCGCGGTCCGTTGCATGTAGTGCTTCACGCCGCGAACGCCCCCCATTTCCTCGCTTCCGCCCGCCCGGCCGGGACCGCCATGGACGAGAACCGGAAGGGGCGATCCGTGACCCGTTGACTCCGCGGCGTTCGCGCGATCGATCACCAGCATGCGTCCGTGATAGGCGGCTGCGCCCTGGACGAACTCCCGCGCCGCCTCCGGCGAATGCGTGAATAGCGACAGCGCCAGGCTCCCCTTGCCGCGGTTCGCGAGCGCTATCGCATCGGACAGGTCGCGATACGGCATGATCGTGGAGACCGGCCCGAACGGCTCGCAATCATGGACCGCGGCCGTGTCCCACGGATCGTCGGTTCGCAGCAGGACCGGCGGCAGGAATGCGCCGCCGGGGACCGGCGGCTCGGCATTCGGATCGCCCGCCACAATCCGTGCACCGGCGGCTTCGAGCTCGGCAATCCTGGCGCGAACGTCGTCGCGCTGGCTGATACTCACCAATGCCCCCATGCGCGTGTCTTCGGCGCGCGGATCGCCGACCTTAGTCTTCGCCAGCCGTTCGGCGAGCGCCCGCTCGACCGCGTCGAGATATTCGGCCGGGGCCATGGCTCGGCGGATGGCCGTGCACTTCTGGCCCGCCTTGACCGTCATCTCCGTCGCGACTTCCTTGATGAATAGGTCGAACTCCGGCGTACCAGGCGCAGCGTCGGGGCCGAGAAGCGACGCGTTGAGGCTGTCCTGCTCGGCGACGAAGCGGACCGACTCCCGGATGACCGTGGGATGCGTCCGGAGCTTCAGAGCGGTGTGTGCCGAGCCGGTGAAGCTGACGACGTCCTGGCCGGTGAGATGGTCGAACAGGTCGCCGACGCCGCCGACGATCAGCTGGATCGCGCCGGGCGGAAGGATGTCCGCCTCGATCATGATCTTGAATGCCGCCTCGGCGAGATAAGCGGTCGCAGAGGCCGGTTTCACGATCGCGGGAACGCCTGCAAGCAAGGTCGGAGCGAGCTTCTCCAGCATTCCCCAGACCGGGAAGTTGAACGCATTGATATGAAGCGCGGCGCCCTGCAGGGGGGTATAGATGTGCTGGCCCACGAAGGTGCCGTTCTTCGATAGGCCTTCGAGTTGGCCGTCGAGCAGGACATGAGCGTCGGGAAGCTCCCGCCGACCCTTCGACGAGAAGGAGAAGAGCGTGCCGGCGCCGCCCTCGATATCGATCCATCCGTCCTTGCGCGTGGCGCCAGTCAGATAGTTGAGCTCGTAGAGTTCCTCCTTGTGGGCCATGATCGCGAGGCCGAGCGCCTTGATCATTCGCGCCCGGTCATGGAACGTCAGCTTGCGCAGCGCCGGCCCGCCGACTTCGCGGGCGTGGCGGAGCATCCCGCCGAAATCTAGCCCGCCGGAACCGGTCGTCGCCACGGGTGCGCCGTCGATAGCGCTGGGGATTTCGACGGCGCCTTCACCGGCAATCCACCGGTCCCGCTCGTAATTTAGGAGCTTGAGAGTCTTCATGAGCGCCCCTTAGAGGAACTTCGAACAAAGCAGGAGAGGGGCGATGATCCCGCCAGTACGGCCCATCGCGATCGAGGACATCGAGCAGGCGCGCGAGCGGATAAGGGGCGCCGTGCTGCGGACCCCGCTGGTGAAGCTCGACGTGGGCGATCCTCGGGAAATCTATCTCAAGCTCGAGAACCTCCAGCCGACCAACGCCTACAAGATCCGCGGCGCGACCAATGCCATTGCACGGCTGTCGGACGAGGAACGCGCGAAGGGCGTGTGGACGATCAGCGCCGGCAATGCGGGACAGGGCGTGGCTTATGCGGCGCGCCGGTTCGGGGTTCCGTCGGCGGTGGTTGCGATCGAAACGGCGCCGCAAACCAAGCTCGATCGGATGAGGGCGCTCGGTGCCGAACTCGTGCCGGTCTCGTACGAGCGCGCCTGGGTCGCGGCAGAGGCGCACGAATTTCCGGGTCTCGACGGCACGTTCGTGCATCCGTTCGACAACCACGATTTCATTGCCGGACACGGGACCATGGGTCTCGAGATCCTCGAGGATCTCCCGGAGGTCCGAACCGTCATTTGCGCCATCGGGGGCGGTGGGCTGATCACCGGCGTCGGGAGCGCGATCAAGGCGAAGCGGCCCGATGTGAAGGTCATCGGTGCAGAGCCGGAGACGGCCGCACCCTATGCCTTGTCACTGCGGGATGGCGGCCCCCGCAAGTTCGAGAACTGGCAGGCCTCGTTCGTGGATGGCGCCGGCGGCAAAAGCGTCATCGAGCGTATGTGGGAGCGCATGCGGCCCGTCACCGATGGCGCAATCACGGTCACCCTCACCCAGACCCGGGACGCAATGCGGCTGATCGCCGAGAAGTCCCGAACGGTCGCCGAAGGGGCGGGCGCTCTATCCCTCGCTGCTGCGCTGGCCGATCCATCACTGGAAGGACCGATCGTTTGCGTGGTTTCCGGCGGCAACATCGACCTCTCCAAATTCGCGGATTTGGTGATCGCCTAAGCTGCAAAGTCGTCCCTCGGTGTTTCCCCCGACTGACATTGCACGGCAGTTGTAAGAGCCATCGGAAGATGGAACTCAAAACCTTCGCCGCGGCCGCGGCTGTCATGCTGCTTTCCGGCAGCGCCCTTGCAGAGCAGGTCAAGCTGAACGGTCGCCCGCTGCTCAGCGTCGCGCGCAGGCTGAAGCCGGGCCAATTCGTCTGGGCGCCCGAAAAGGCGCCGGCGGGGCCCGTGCTGGTGGTCGTCAATCTCCAGACCCAGAAGCTGCTCCTCTTCCGCGACGGAGTACCGATCGCAGCGTCGACGATTTCGTCCGGCAAGACCGGTCACGAAACCCCGACTGGCGTGTTCACGATCCTCCAGAAGAACGAGAAGCATTTTTCCAAGACCTACAACAATGCGCCGATGCCCAACATGCAGCGGCTCACCTGGCAGGGCGTTGCGCTTCATGCCGGGAATCTGCCTGGCTATCCGGCTTCCCACGGCTGCGTTCGACTGCCGCTGCAATTCTCGAAATTGCTGTTCGGCGAGACGAATCTGGGGATGACCGTCGTCATCACGCATCATCCCGATTTCCCGCATGATGCAGCCGAGCCGGATCTTGCCGAAAACAATAATCGGCCGAGGCCTTCGATCGCCAATGCGCCTTACGAATGGCATCCCGAGCGTGGGCCGAACATGAACGGCGACGCGATCGTTTCCGTGGTCGTCAGCAAGGCCGATCACCGGGCGATCGTCATGAAGGGTGGAGTGCAGATCGGCTCCGCGCCGGTTTACGTCCACGGCAATGTCGCCGGCGCAGAAGCCTATGTCCTCGAATCCTGGGACAAGCACGGGCTTCACTGGATCAAGGTGCATTTCTCCGAGGCGGGCAGGGGCATGACGACCCAGGCCCACGAGTCCGAGCATTTCGACGCTCCGGTGGCCTTTCGGCAGGCGCTGCACACCGTCCTCAAGCCCGGAAGCGTGGTTCTGGTCACTCCATCGACGTTGCGCTCCGGCGGGCCGGGAACTGGCGAGACGGTGATCGAGGCGATGAACGGCTGAGGCCGAGCGGGCTAAATCGCGCGTTTCAGACCATGCAGTGCGGCAACGCGGCCGTCTTTCAAAATGGGCACTGCCAATACCCGGATCCAACGTCGTTCCGCGCCCTCGGGCATGATCTCGGCATCGAGGATGAAGCCGAAGTCGCGGTTGAGTCCGAAGCTCCGCACGCGTTCCAGCGCCGTTTTCGATTTCTCGCTATATTGCGCCACGGCCCATCGGCGATCGATCGGCGTACCGGCCGGCAGGCCAAACAGCTCGTAGACCTTTTCCGACCAAGTCAGGCGGTCATGGTCCGAAACGTCGCAATGCCAATAGCCGTTGTCGGGATCCTGTTGCGCCCCCGTCAGGTCGGGCTCGGCTCGGAAGACGTACCCGTCTGAGAAAGTTCCGGCGGGCTCCTCGTAAAACAGCGCATTGACGAACGAGCGATCCACTGAAGCCTCTGCGCTGTTTCGCCGGATCATCGCCGAGGCAGAACTTGCTGCAAGTGAAAATCGACCTTCGTTGGCAACGCCCCCGCGTCAAAGCATCTTGAGCTCGAATTTCCGCGTCGTCGGATGGCTGCTCGCCAAGCCGCCGTCGACGGCGAGCGCCGCGCCGTTCACGTAGCTCGAATCCTCGGATGCGAGGAACAGTGCGGCATGCGCGATCTCGATCGGCTGGCCGCCGCGCCGCTGCGGATTGAGCTCGCCGATCCGCTGTTCCTGCCCCGTCGATCGGGCGAGATCGTAGATCATCTTCGTCATTCCGGTCTCGATCAGGCCGGGGCAAATCGCATTCACTCGGATGTTGCTTCCTGCGAGCTGGTTGGCGGCCGTCTGAACCAGATTGATCACGCCGGCCTTCGATGCCGAATATGCCGCGCCGCCCGCGCCGGAGCGGAGCCCAGCGACACTCGCCGTGCAGATGATCGATCCGCCGCCGCGCTTCGCCATTTCCGGCGCGGCATATTTGATCGCCAGGAACGGACCGATCAGGTTGATGCGCAGGATCTCCGCCCAGTCCTCGGCGGTCTGTTCGCGGATGGAGCTGAGACCGCCGGAGATGCCTGCATTGGCGAAGAAGATATCGAGGCCGCCATTCTGAGCGATGACCTGCTCGACAAGGGCCTTCACCTGGCCTTCGTCTCCGGCGTCGACCTTCACGTCGGCATCGTCGCTGAGGTCGGCGCCCACCACCCTGGCTCCCTCCTCACGGAAGAGTTCGACGGCGGCCTTCCCGATCCCCGAAGCTGCGCCCGTCACCACCGCGACCTTGCCGGAAAGTCTCGCCATATCGCCGTTCATAGCCACGGCTGCGAACAACTGATAGGCGGCGACCATGGATTTCAGCCTTGGGCCCGCCGAAACCCAGTGGCGCGACCGGGTCCGCGCCTTCATGGACGAGCATGTTCGCCCACGCGCCCGCGATTATGACGCGCAGCAGCGTGAGGGCGATCGTTGGAAAGTCCTGCCGGTCGTCGAGGAGCTAAAGCAAAAGGCCCGAGCCGAGGGGCTCTGGAACCTGTTCATGCCGCCGTCGCATGGCGCGACGCCGGTCGATGACAGCTTCAAGTTCGAGGGGCCAGGTCTGTCCAACCTCGAATATGCATTCTGCGCCGAAGAGATGGGCCGCATCCTCTGGTCGTCGGAGGTCTTCAATTGCTCGGCACCCGACACCGGCAACATGGAAGTGATCAACCGCTACGGCACGCGCGAGCAGAAGGATCAGTGGCTCAAACCGCTGATGGACGGCGAAATCCGTTCGGCTTTCCTGATGACCGAGCCGGACGTCGCCTCATCGGATGCCACGAACATCAAGTGCAGCATCGAAATGCGCGGCAACGAATATGTGATCAACGGCCGGAAATGGTGGTCGAGCGGTGCCGGCGACCCGCGCTGCAAGGTCGCCATCCTGATGGGCAAGACCGACCCGTCCGCCGACACGCACAAGCAGCAGTCGATGATCCTGGTGCCGCTCGACGCGCCGGGCGTCACGATCAAGCGCCACCTTCCCGTTTTTGGCTACGACGATGCGCCCCACGGGCATATGGAGATCGTGCTGGAGGACGTGCGAGTGCCGCCGTCGAACATGCTGCTCGGAGAGGGCCGGGGCTTCGAGATCGCGCAGGGCCGGCTGGGCCCGGGGCGCATCCACCATTGCATGCGGACGATCGGAGCGGCCGAGGAAGCGCTCGACGCGATGGTCAAGCGGCTCATGTCGCGGGTCGCGTTCGGCAAGACGATCGCGGAGCAGGGCGTGTGGGAGGAGCGCGTCGCCAACGCGCGCATCGATATCGAGATGACCCGGCTCCTCTGTCTCAAGGCCGCGGACATGATGGACCGCGCCGGCAACAAGGCAGCGCAGGGCGAGATCGCGATGATCAAGGTCGCGGCCCCGATCATGGCGCTGAAGATCATCGACGACGCGATCCAGGCGTTCGGAGCGGCCGGCGTTTCCGAGGATGCGGGACTGGCCAGGACCTACGCTGGCATACGAACGTTGCGCCTTGCCGACGGTCCGGACGAAGTGCACCGCCGCGCGATCGCCCGGCTGGAGTACAAGAAGCACCGATGAGCGAACGTCAGCTCGACGAGGAATCGCTCGGGCCCTGGCTCGAGGCGAATGTCGAGGGGTTCCAGGGTCCCTTCGAGCTGACCAAGTTCCCGTCGGGCCAGTCCAATCCCACCTATCGCATCCGTGCTGCGTCGGACGATTATGTGATGCGGCGGAAGCCCTTCGGGAAGCTGCTGCCTTCCGCCCATGCCGTGGACCGCGAATATCGGCTTCTGGCGGCATTGCACCCGCTCGACTTTCCGGTTCCGCAACCGCTCGCGATTTGCGAAGACCCAGACGTCATCGGCGCGATGTTTTACGTCATGGAGATGGCGAAGGGGCGGCCTTACGCAAATGGTGCTTTGCCCGATTTCGACCCGGCCACGCGGCGGCGGATGTACGAGCAACTGATCGACACGCTCGCCGACCTGCATGTGATCGATCCCGAAGCTGCAGGACTCGGCGATTTCGGCAAACCGGGCAATTATTTCGAGCGCCAAGTGATGCGCTGGACTCGGCAGTACCGGGATTCGCAGACCGATTATCTGCCGGAGATGGAGCGGCTGATCGCGTTCCTGCCGGAGTCCCTTCCGGATCAGTCGCGCACGTCGATCGTGCACGGCGACTATCGCATCGACAATGTCGTGTTCGATGGCGATGGGACGCTTACCGCGGTCCTCGATTGGGAACTGGCGACGCTCGGCGATCCCGTGGCCGACTTCTCCTATCTCGCCATGCAGTGGATGATGCCTGCGGACGGGACTGCCGGACTAGCAGGGCTGAAGCTCGACGCTCTCGGCATTCCGTCGCTTAAAGAAATCGTCGCCCGCTATTCCGAACGATCGAGCGTGCCGGTCGGCGACAAGCTCGATTGGTATTTCGCTTACAATCTCTTCCGCCTCGCCGGGATCGTGCAGGGCATCAAGAAGCGTGTGATCGACGGCACGGCCAGTCACGCCCAGGCGGAAGAAATGGCGAAGCGAGTCCCCACACTCGCCCAGGCGGCATGGGGATTCGCCCAGAAAGCCGGCGCCTAGATCCGGCCGAGCAGAAGCAGGATCACGATCACCACGAGGATCACGCCCAGGATACCGGACGGGCCATAACCCCAGTTCGCGCTATGGCCCCAACGGGGCAGAGCGCCGATCAGCAACAGAATGAGCAAGATAATCAGGATGGTGCCAAGCACACGCGCCTCCTCGTTAGTTGTTCAGGACGCGTAACGAGCGGATGCTTGGAGGGTTGCAGTGCCTAGCGCAGGACAGGCTGCAGTTGCGCGAGCCATTCGGGTTCGGGTTGATCGAGATCGTAATATTCGAAAATGAGGTGGATACGGTCCGTCGATCCCCGATTCTCGACGCCGTGGACGCCCATATTGTTCACCTCGAACGCTTCGCCTTCGGGGAGGAGATACCCGACGCCGTCGACGTAGAAGGTGACCTCGTCGTTGGTCAGCAGCGGCACGTGGATCTTATGCGGCCATTTCGCCGCGGGATTTTCGTCGCGGTGCGGGTGGATCACACCACCCGGCGCCATCCGGGCGAGCATGACCCGCGGGAACGCGCCGCGCGCATAGCCGTAGGGAGCGGTCGAGGCGGCGAGAACCGGCTCCAGCAGCGACTTCCATTCGGGCCAGAGCGGCCGATCGTGCGAGTCCCGCCAGTCACGGAAATTGGAGACGAAGCGGAAGACGATATGGCGCGTTGCGTCGAGCGCTCCGAAGCGGTTCGGCTTTGTCGCATTCTCGGCGTCCCAAAGCGGCTCGGGGATGGCAAGCACGGCTTCACGCAGGCGCGTGATGTCCACAGGCCCGAGGGACCTTATCGTGCTCGTCTTTCGCGGGTTCGGATACATTTCGTCAGAACTCGTAGCCGAACAATTCTAGGTCGCGGGCGTAGAGCTTGGCTACCCCGTCGATGAGCGGCTGGTCGTAATAGTCGCGATAGTCCTTGCGGCTCGACGCATTGACTCGGTCTAGCGGACGCGACGGAATGCCGATGCGGCGCGTAGCTTCGTCATAGGATCGCTGCATCTCCTCGACGCGGCCGAGATAGTCGGTCAGCAGCGTCCCGTCGGGGTCGGTTACCAGCGCATGCTGAGGCTGGAACAGGATGTGCTGCCACGGCGGATTGTCGATGAAGTGACGCATCACATTCTTCGGGTTTTGCTCGAACTGTCCTCCCTCGCGGGTCATGAAGGCGCAATAGGAAATGAAGCGGTCGAATGGATTTCGGACGAAGGCGAACTTGAAGAAGCCTTGGAAATCCTCGGGCCGGAAATAGGGCCGGACCTGCTGTAGGCTGAGGTGGCCATGGCCGATCCTCGCAAGGTCGGGAATCGGGAGCTTGCGGTTCACAAACAGTCCGACCTGCTCGAGGTCTTGAGGGCCCATATGCTCGCGCAGCGCCTGCCGCACGGCATGGGTCCCGGTCTTCGGGATGGCCGCGAAGATGAAACGATGCTGTGCTGAGATAATCATCGGCCGGTGAAATTCGGCTTTCGCTTTTCCAAGAAGGCGGCGACGCCTTCGCGATAGTCTTCGGTGAAGCCCAGCCGGCGCATCGCGCCGGCCTGACGATCGAGTTCCTCGTCAAGGCTGTATTGCCAGCTCGAACGGATCATTCCCTTAGTTGCCGCGAGGCCGAGTGGGGGTAGCGATGCCAGCTTGTTCGCAAGCGCATCGGTTTCGGCGTCGAGCGCATCGTCGTCGACGGCCTTCCAGATCATCCCCCATTCCGCGGCTTTGTCCGCCGGAAGCGGCTCGCCGGTCAGGGCGAGGCCCAGCGCACGCGCCTGGCCTGCAAGACGAGGCAAGTGCCACGTGCCTCCGCTGTCCGGAATGAGACCGATCGCGGAGAAGCTCTCGATGAACTTCGCGGATTTCGCGGCGATGACGATGTCGCACGCGAAGGCGATGTTCGCTCCCGCGCCGGCCGCGACGCCGTTGACCCTAGCGATCACCGGCTGCGGCATGGACGTGAGAGTTCGGATCAGCGGATTCCAAAAGGTCTCGACCGTCACACCGAGATCCACAGCTTCGCCCGGCGCAACCGCCCGGTCGTTAAGGTCCTGCCCGGCGCAAAAGCCGCGGCCTGCGCCCGTGAGGATGACCACGCGACAATCGCCGAGATTGCCGAGAGCGTCGCGCAGCTCCTCGTGCATTTGCGCGGTGAAGCTGTTGAGCCGGTCCGGCCGGTTCAGCGTGATCCGGGCGATCGGGCCGTCCGCCTTGAAGTCGATGGTCTCGTACGCCATGCCCCGCCGAGTAGCGAAGGAGAGGGCGTGGACGCAAACGAACTCGCGAAC
>JBKPJK010000165.1:0-1800 GCA_046730635.1 Pseudomonadota bacterium
ATTCCTGATCGGCCATTGCTGGCGCACGACGCTCAAGGAAGGTCCAACCGACACGCACTGCTTCGTCGTGCTCGCAGGCGGCACACAGGTTCGGGACCGGCATACGGTGCGCAAGGATGGACGGCCGATCTACACGGGCGAGTCGGTGTTCACTGCCCCGGCGGGCAAGATGCATTTCATCTACATCGGCTCGACCGGAGCCCACATTGAAGGGCCGATGCACGTGGCTGGCGACAAGATCGTCTTCGACGACGTCGACAAGACCGGCAGCGAAACCTCGTGGCGGCAGGTCGACGCTACGCATTACGAAGACGTGACGGTCGCCCCTCCGGCGCTCTCCCACTTCAATCAGCGCAAGCTGTTCGAGCTCGTTCCCGACGAGAAGCCGTGAAGGCGTTGAGCTAGAACAGCCAGCCCTTGAGCATCGCCAGCAGGCTGACGTCCTTCTCGCGCAGCGGCGGAGGAGGCGCGACCGCGGGGCATTCCAGGCAGCGCGCCTGGATGCTCGGACCCGCCATGATCGACCGGACGTCATACAGCGCCTGCGCGAGCTGCATCTGCGGCTGGCGGGTGATCGACGCGAACGCATCGGTCTGCGTCGCATCGTCACTGTCCCCTGACGACGCCAGCGTTTCGAGCAGCTGGTCGCGGAACGAGCGCGGAGGCTCGAGGTAGCGGACGCGGCGCTCGCTACCGAGGCCGGCGAGCTGCGCTGCCTTCGCGACCGCTTCGGGCATTCCTCCGAACGCGTCGACGAGCCCGATCTGGTGGGCGGTGCCGCCATCCCAAACGCGGCCCTGCGCGATCTGGTCGACCTGCTGCGGCGTCTTGTGCCGCGACTGCGCGACGATCGCCAGGAACCGCCGGTACATCGACTCGACGCCGCCCTGGATCAGCTGGTTCACCTCCGGCGACGGGCCTTTCATCAGGTCGGGCTCGCCCGCCAGCGGCGTCGACTTCACGCCGTCAGCGCCGATCCCGAGCTTTTGCAGCGTTCCCTGGAAGCTCGGAATGACTCCGAACACGCCGATCGAACCGGTGATCGTCGAAGGCTCCGCATAGATGAAGTCGGCCGGCGTCGAGACCCAATATCCGCCGGAAGCAGCGACGCTGCCCATCGACACGACCACCGGGATCTTGCGGGCCTTCGCGGCGAGCAAGGCCTGCCGGATCCGCTCGGAGGCGAGGACCGATCCGCCCGGACTGTCGACCCGGACCACTAGCGCCTTCACGCCCTTGTTGATGCCGTCGCGAATTTCCTTCGCGACGGTATCGCCGCCAGCATTCCCGGCACTGCCCTTGCCGTCGACGATCATGCCGGCGACGGTCACCACGCCGATCGGGCCCTTGGGCGAGCGATCGACCTTGTCGGCGATGTAGGAGCCGAGCCTGATGCGATTATAGCCGACCGGTTCGCTGCCGTTCGTTCCGCCGAGCTGCGCGAGCCGCGCCTCGAACTGGCTGCGGTCGCCGATGCGGTCGACCAGACCGGCGTTGACCGCCGCCTTCGCCATGTCGCCGCCCGCCGCGGCGATCGCCCCGTTCATGTTCTGCAGGAACAGATCGACGTTGGCCTTGGGACGCGCCTGGTGAATGCTCTGTCGCCAGGACTCGAGCTCGGCCTGGTCGAGGGCGAGATAGTTTTGCTTCGCCTCGGGCGACATGTCGTTGCGGATGAACGGTTCGACCGCCGACTTGTAGGTGCCGACGCGATAGACGTTCGCTGTCACTCCGAGCTTGTCGAGCAGCCCCTTGAAATAGAGGTTCGTTCCGCCCGGGCCCGTGACGACAACCCCGCCC
>JBKPJK010000166.1:0-3093 GCA_046730635.1 Pseudomonadota bacterium
GGCAGGCGCCATAGTCGCGCTGGTCCTGCGTGACCCCCTCGATGTGCCGGTATCCGCCGTAAAGAGTAATATGCGCTCGATTTTCGAAAAAGCTCCGTCCAAATGCCACCGACACAACATCGCGCCGGCCGTCGATCACACTACCGTGCGGGTATGGGATTCCCCGACGGTCAAGCAGTCCCTGCGCAAAATCGTCCCTGTTGTTGTGCTGATACGCTCCGATCTGGCCCTCGAACTTGAGTCCATCAACCTTGGTGTCGAGGATGAAATTGACGACGCCAGCGACGGCATCGGAGCCGTAGACGGCAGCTGAGCCACCCGTGAGCACTTCCACGCGGTGAATGATCGCCGTGGGGATACTGTTGACGTCGGCAGCGGGAAAGCGCGGATCGCCCGGCATGAGCCGGTGGCCGTTGATCAAGACAAGAGTCCTATCAGCTCCCAGGCCGCGGAGGTTGATGGTGGCTGCGCCGGTCGCGCCCGCGGAAACGAACTCGCCCTGCGACGGATTGACCTGAGGTAGCCAATTCAGAAGCTCTTCGGAGTTCGACGCCCCTTGCAACTTGAACTCATAGCCGTTGACAATCGTGACCGGACTGACAGCCGTAAGATCCTTACGAGGTAAGCGTGAGCCGGTGATTACAATCAGCGATGTCCTGTCGTGCTCCTTTTCGGATTGGCTCTTAACGGAGGCCCCCGGTAGAGGCCGCTGCTGAGCCTCAAGGGAGGACGCAGCAAGAGATCGTGAGCCAGCTGTCAGCGCGACGGCGCACAGACATACGTGCCAGTGGCGGGCTGCTCCCAAACGCTAACCCCTACGCGATATCGGGCCCGAGCTCCCCGATGAACGCCGAGATTACCCGTGAACCTACACCAATAAAGATAAAACGCAGCAAAGCTGACCGTTGGCGTCCGCTTTGGATCGAAAGCAGAAAGAAGCCTCTAATGTCCGCAATGGGTGGAAGCGGATTTTTAGCGAAAGCGGACGTTAGCGGCGCTTCCTCGCTTGACGTCGTGCGCATGTGATTACCACACGGGCTATGCTTGATCGTCGGGTAGCGCGCTAAAAGTGGCCACGACGGTTATCGCCAAACGGCTCGCTAAAAAGCTTCCACCTTCTTGCCGGCGTCCACCGAGGGCGGGAGGAGATCCTCGACATGCAACTCACCGCCGCGCAACTCCGGTGACGGTGCCGACAGCCTTGATCGTCGCTCCGTCATCGAAGGATTGATTGACCCTCCCTCGCTCAGCCCGCCACGTTCGGGGGGCCCAAGTGCTGCAGAAAGTCAGGCTTGCCGAGCGATACACCCGCATTGCGGAGGATTGCGTAGGCGGTCGTCGCGTGGAAAAGGAAATTGGGGAGCGCAAAGCCGGTCAGATACTCGGCGCCTCGGAAACGATAGCCCATCCCGTTCGGGAACTTGAGTACCACCTCCCGATCTTCGCTGCCTTCGAGCGCCCGCGCATCGAAGCCACTAACGAAATCGATCGTCCTGTCGCAGCGGTCCCTGAGCTCAGCGAAGCTCGTTTCGGTGTCTGGCATCGATGGGGCCTCCGTGCCGGTGAGCCGGGCAAGCGCGTTCTTCGCCGAGTCCGAAGCCATCTGGTACTGCGCCGGCAGCGGCCTCATGTCCGGTGCAAGACGCGCGTCCAGGAGCGTCGATTCAGCCTTTTCCTGCGCAGCCTTGTCGAGCCACCCGCGCATATTTGTCAGCGAATTGACGAACACCGGAACTGACGCGTTCCACATACCAAAACTCATGGCTTCACCCTCCGCTCTCGTTTGGAGCTCCGCATGCAGCCTTCGACAGATGTCCGCAATGGGTGGAAAGCGGACATTGTGTGTGCAAGAGCCACAGCTCACGCCGAGGCCACAGGACTAGGTTCGGGCCGTCGCGAAGGGATCTGCGGAGTTCACGACTTCTAGATGAGCCTCAAAGGCCTGCGCCAATTCCTGGACCCGGAGCAGCAGCTCGGCTGGCTGGAGGGGAAGACTGACCTAGTCGACGCCGAGGAGCGCCCGGAGTCGCTCGAACACAGGTTCAAATACGCCGGTCGCTTCCAGAAGCTGCTGCGTCGTCCTCAAGCGCAGGAGGTTTTGGCGATCCTCCGCGTCTACGGCGAAACCTGTATCCCCATTCCGCGCTCGACCGAGCGATATTATTGGTCGGTGTCCTGTCTGCCCTCGACCTCCGACAGACCGCTCGTCCGCGTCAACGCAAGCTGGATGGAGCTGTTCACCCTCTTGCCGGACGGCCAGGACTTGCGCGCGAGGTTCATCCTCCATCTCTCGGATTTTGCGACGGACGGATCGCCGGAGCCTGACCATCTCGACGAGACCCTGCTGGAGCATTGCGTCGCGCGGCCTGAAGACGTCAGCCACTTCCTTTGGAAAGCCGACACGTTCGGCATCAAGGTGCGCGGCTCCGCGTCGATCCACAAATTCCTCGCCACCCCTCGTGCGCTCCGCGCAATCCGCAGATTCAATCTCACCCACATGAACCGGGGCCGGAATGCCTACGAGACGAGCCACTGTTACAATGTGGCGGATGTAATGCTCGGAGACAGCTAAGCGAGGCCATCGGAAATGTCCGCAATGGCTGGAAAGCGAACATAAAGGACCTTCTTGACTACAAGACCCCTGCCGCAGCCACCCGTCGCTTCGTCGAAGCCATCTTGATACAGTATATCATTCTGTTATGCGGTGCCCAACTCAAGCTGTTTTTGAACAGGACTCATGCTCTCCTCCAGAATCGCTCTCGCTGCCGCACTTGCAGCCGTGTCCGTTCCCGTTCTCGCCCAGGAGGCCTTGGTCGACACCGACACTACCGCGTCGGGAACCGCGGCTGATTCATCTGCAAGCGCCGGGGCGCCGACTCCCGGCAGCGCACAAGAGGCCCATCATCCACACGATGACCATAGCAATGAGGTGATCGTAACCGGCGTGCGACGGAGGGAAGGCGACGTCATCGGCGGCATCTCGGTTCTCGATGCGGCCGACCTCACTCGCGAAGTGCGCCCCAGCATCGGCGAAACGCTTGCCCGCCAGCCGGGCGTCAGCTCGACGAGCTTCGGGCCGACGGCCTCGGCCCC
>JBKPJK010000167.1:0-4377 GCA_046730635.1 Pseudomonadota bacterium
GAGATGAGGTAAGCGGACCGTGGCTCGACATCGATGGCGGCGCGGCGGAAGCCGTCGGCCGTCCGTTGCCGAAAGCGCAATGTCGCCGGGGTGTTGAGCGAAATGCCGACCACCTTCTCGAACACGTCGCGATCGCGATGCCAGCCGATGCCGGCACCGGGATCGTAGCGCGCGAGCAGCACGTGGACGAAGTCCGTCGCTTGCACGTTCGCGAGGGTTGCGGCCTTTTCGCGAAGAGGATGAAGCCACTCGGGCACGGGTTCCGTCGGAGTAAAGCTCGCATCGTCGAAGTCGTAGCGCCACCCGAAGCTTTTGGTCTTCCGGTTCCCGAGCCAGCCATGGAAACGGAAGGGCGCGAGATCGAGTGGCATAAGCCGGTCGATAAGCGACTTCTCTTCGGCCTCGCTCAGGGCGTCGGACCGATATTCGAGGCCGGCGATCAGCGGCTCATCGAACAGCAGGCTCATGTCCCGAACAGCTCCTTGAGCTCCGACGGCCGCAGTTCGGGCGCGAGTTGGTCGAAGGTGCACTGCTTCGGGTCTTTGTCGGGCCGCCAGCGCAGGAACCCGGTGCCGTGTCGGAAGCGGCGGCCAGTCACCTGGTCGTAGCGCACCTCGACGACGAGTACCGGTTTGAGCGGCTTCCACGCCATGGATCGCTCCGTATTCCAGCGGCTCGGGCCGCCTGGGGCACTGCCAGTAAACCCCGGCGACTCGATCAGTGCCTCGAGCTCTTTGGTGAGGGCCGGCCGCTCCTTCGCGGGGATGGCGGACGTGAAGCCGACATGATCGAGCAGGCCCTGATCGTCATAGAGGCCGAGCAGCAGCGAGCCGACGACCGGCTTCTTTTCGGCGTAACGAAAGCCGCCGACGACGCAGTCGGCCGTACGCTGCTGCTTGACCTTGATCATCGCCCTTTCGCCCGACCGATATTCGAGGTCGCAGCGCTTTGCGATGACCCCGTCGAGGGCGCCCCCGCTGCGGTTCAGCCAGGCGAGAGCGGTTTCGCGGTCGGTTGTAGCGGGGGAGAGCAGCAGGCCCGGAACGGAGTTCTTGGTGAAGAATATTTCGAGCTTCTTACGTCTCGCCTTCTGCGGCTCGTCGACCAGCGACTTGCCGCCGAGTTCGAGCAGATCGAAGGCCATAAGTTCGGCCGGCGTTTCAACCGATAGCTTGCGGATGCGACTTTCCGCCGGGTGCAGCCGCAGCTGCAATGCGTCGAAGCTCAGTGCATCGCCGACCGGGATGATGAGTTCCCCATCGAGGATGAAATGCATATCCCTGGTCTGGCGCAACATTTGGACCACTTCAGGGAAATAGCGAGCGAGCGGCTTGCCCGACTTGGACGTAAGCGTGACATCGTCAGCGTCGCGTCGCGCGATGCAGCGGAAGCCGTCCCACTTGGGCTCGTACTGCCACGTGCCGCCCTCGGGCAGCTCGGCGGCGAGCAGCGCCTCCATCGGCGCGAGCGTTTCGATGCGCTTGTCCACCTGCAGACAATCGCCCGCGGCTCGCAGTCGTTCCCGTTGCATAGGCGGTGCCGCCCGTTACGCTGGGTCCGGAAGGGGAACATTGCATGGCATTTGACGTGAACGCCGCGACGGCGCGCTACATCGACAGCCTTGGACCGGCCGCGCTTCACAAAGCGCACGATTATACTGTCGGCAAGGAATGGATGCTGTTGTGGGGGCTTATCGTCTCGGCCCTGGTCACCTGGATCATCGTGAGGTCCGGTTTGCTCGACCGCCTCTCGGCCAAGATCGCCGAGCGACGGCGCAACCTCCGCGTGTTCGTGATCAGCCTCGCCTACTTGATAATCTCTGCGGTGATCTCGCTGCCATGGGCACTCTACGAAAGCTGGTGGCGGGAGAAGAGCTATGGGAGGACGAGCCAGCCGCTGGGCGATTTCCTCGCCCAAGGTACGCTGGCGCTGGTCATCAGTTCGCTTCTGAGCGCCGTGTTCGCGATCGGCGTCTATTGGCTGATGCGGCGTGCGGGTCGCCGCTGGTGGCTGTGGTCCGGCGGGCTGACGGCGATTGCGCTGGCCTTCGTGATGCTCCTCGCGCCGGTGCTGATCGAGCCCCTTTTCAACAAATATGAGCCGGTACCCCCCGGACCGGTGCAGAATGCGGTGGTCGAAATGGCCGGCCGCGCCGGCATCCCGCCGGAAAAGATCTACATGTTCAACGGGTCGCGACAGTCGAACAACTTCACCGCCAATGCCGGGGGCGTCGGTAGCACGGCGCGCGTGGCGATATCGGATGTCGCCTTGAAGAATGCCTCCCTCGACGAGGTTCGTGCGGTGACCGGCCACGAGATCGGGCATTACGTCCTGAAGCACAGCTGGTGGGGCGTTCTGATTTTCTCGGTGATGGCGGTCGTTCTTTTCTGGCTCGCCGACAAGCTTTACCCGCGTTTCGCGCGCTGGTTCGGAACCGACGCGCCGCTCAGCGACCCACGCGGAATCCCCGTGCTGGTGTTCCTGGTCACCTGCCTCGGACTGTTGGCGTCTCCGCTGTTCAACACGTTTAGCCGAACAATCGAGACCCAAGCCGACGCTTATTCGCTTCGCACCGAGAACCGGCCCGATGCGCTGTCGAGCGCACTCGTCAAGACGGCAGAGTATCGCTACCCGCGGCCGTCCGCGATCGAGGAGTTCGTCTTCTACGATCACCCCTCCGTGGAACGGCGCGTCCGAACGGCGATGGAGTGGAAGGCCGCGCATCCGGAGCCGCGCACTCAATAGGTGAAGCTTTCACGTAGCCCGTCGCGGCGGCGCGATTAACTTGTGCGCTGCAGCAACGGGGGCGCGTGCATGGGGCAGCTCACCATCGACAGCGGCGACACGGCGTGGATGCTGGTCTCCACGTCGTTCGTGATGCTCATGCTGCTTCCCGGGCTGGCCTTGTTCTACGGCGGGCTGGTGCGGGCGAAGAACCTGCTATCGGTGATGAGCCAAGTGCTCGGCATCACTGCGATCGCCATCCTGACCTGGGTGATGTGGGACTACAGCCTCGTATTCGGCGGCGGCAATTGGCTGATCGGTGGATTATCGAAGATGGGCTTTGCCGGTCTGACCGATGCGTCGGCCTGGCCTGTCGGCACGAGCGGCAGAGCGATTCCGGAGCTTCTCTTCGCAGCGTTCCAGATGAGCTTCGCCGCAATCACTGCCGCGCTCGTCATCGGCGCGCTCGTCGAACGGGTGCGCTTCTCAGCAATGATGCTCTTCTCGGCCCTTTGGCTGACCGTGGTCTACGCCCCACTCGCGCACATGGTCTGGGCCAGCGACGGGTTGTTGTTCAGGTTCGGGGCAATCGATTTCGCAGGCGGAACGGTGGTGCACATCAACTCTGGCGTCGCCGGACTGGTCGGCGTGTACTTTGCAGGCCCGCGGATCGGGCATCTTCGGGAAGCGATGCCGCCGCATTCGCTCGCCCTGACCATGGTCGGAGCGGGTCTGTTGTGGGTCGGCTGGTTCGGCTTCAACGCCGGGTCGGCGCTGGAAGCCAACGGGCTCGCGGCAGTGGCCATGATGAACACCTTCGTTGCTCCCGCGGCGGGCTTGCTGACCTGGATGGCGGCAGAGCGGATCGTGTCAGGCAAACCTTCGATGCTCGGCGGCGCATCAGGCGCAGTGGCGGGACTGGTTGGGGTGACCCCGGCAGCAGGTGCGAGCGGACCGGTCGGCGCCATGCTGCTCGGGGTTGCAGCGAGCCTAATCTGTTACGGCTTCGTCGGGTCGCTGAAGAACCGGCTCAAGCTCGACGACAGCCTCGATGTATTCGGGATCCATGGTCTCGGCGGCATCACCGGCTCGATCGGCACGGCGGTCGTGGCGCTGCCGGCTCTCGGAGGACATGCGCCGGCGGACTACTCGCTGGGCTGGCAACTCGTCCGACAGATCGGCGCGGTCGCCGTGGCAATCGCATGGTCGGCCGCAGGTTCCGCGCTATGCTTCGCCGCCGTGAAACTCGTGCTTCCGCTGCGGCACGGGCGCGACGCGGAGCGCGAAGGTCTGGACATCTCCGATCACGGAGAGCGGGCGTACAATTATTGAGCCTGAGGCAAGAAAAAAGCCGCCCGAAGGCGGCTGTTGTGGTTGGTTGCGGGGGCAGGATTTGAACCTGCGACCTTCAGGTTATGAGCCTGACGAGCTACCGGGCTGCTCCACCCCGCGTCACCATTAGCTGAGCCGGAGATCCGGCGCCCTTGATGCGGGCTAGATCACGGCTCTTACGCAAACAAAAACGCCGCTGCGAGATAGTCTCGGCAGCGGCATTTTCAACATCGCGAATGGGCTCTTCGAAGCGCCGGTTTCAAAGCCTGGCGACGACCTACTCTTCCACTGCTTAAGCAGTAGTACCATCGGCGCTGTCCG
>JBKPJK010000168.1:0-3324 GCA_046730635.1 Pseudomonadota bacterium
AGTCGACCCTGTCCAGTGATCGTCCCGTTCACCAGCGCGATCACGCCTTGGGTCAGCGGCGTGATCTGATCGGGCTGCAGGTTGGGTCCGAACGTCAGGCCGGGAACGTCCAGCAGCGCTTCGCCATTGCCGGTCGACAGCGTATGGCGAATGGTCACGTCGGTGACACGCGTCCCCGTCTCGGGATGGATCAAGGTTCCGCCCGCGCGGATGCTGTCGCCGCCCAGCGTGAAGGCGAAGTCGTTGCTGTGCAGCGGATAGAAGCGAGGCCGCTCGCTCGGGTCAGAGAGGTCGAGCCGGCCGTTGAGCTTCAGATTGTTGTCGACGAAGCGCCAACGCCCCCCGGCATTGGTGACAAGCAACTTGATATCGCCGATCGTCGATCGGCCGCCACGGAACGTGCCGGCCATTCCCTTGTCGAGGAAGCTGCCCTGCAGCTGCGTCGCCGCCACGACGACCGGCGATTGCGGCTTGCCAAGTCGCATGTCGAACCGATTGAGCGCGAATTTGCCGCCGAATATCTGCCCGTTGGATGCCGCCAAATGTAGCGGCGACTTCCCTATCCGGCCGTTGAGGACGGGATTGTTGATCCGCGCAGCAGTCACGACCGCTCCGCCAGGGCTCTTCGAGACGATCGCGGGTCCGATCGGGCAGACCGGAAGGCGCGTCGCGCCGAGCTGGACGGAGCTCATCTGGAAGAAATTGAAGCTGACGACCGCACAGCTCGTGCCGAAGGCGAAGCTGCCGCCTCGCCCGATGCGTCCCTCGAGCGGAAGCCGCAGGGCCTGGACCCTGCCTCCGGGGAAGGCTCCATCCAGCTGCGCGACCGTGCTGAGGGCAGTCGATCCCCCAGGACCGGGACCGAAGCGGATCGGGGTGAAGGCCAGGCGCTGGCCGTTGGCCTGGTAAGGCGCGATGTCGGCGACCCCGCTCATCGGGGCGCCTGCGGCCGGCTGTCGGAGCGAGACGCGACCGTTCGGCAGGCCGCCTCCGCCCATTTCGATATTGCCGTCGATTCTCAACCCGGCAGACGGCCAGTAATAGGTCACGCCGCTGCCGCCCCTCACGTTCGCTCGGGCTCCTCCGGGCGCCACGATGTCCGCGTTCAGAATGCGGACCGCTCCGCCGCCCGGGAAATTCACGACGCGGATCCGACCAGCGGAATTGAAGTTGCTTGCCGTCCTGCTGATCGCGCTGCCGATGCTCGCGACGACAGGTCCGATGGGGGTTTTGGCCGCAGCAGCGAGCGGCTGAGTGACACCCGCGAGCATCGAAGGGTCGAGCCTGGCGCTGTCGGCTGCAAAACCGCCGAGCAGGCTGAACGTCCCCGCCGACAGCCCGAGATGATATTCCCCGTCGAGACGCGTACGGTCCGCGTAGATCGTCGCCATTCGCGATTTCTGGGCTGATAGCTTCACTCGACCGTCCACCGCTTTGAGCGAGCCCTTGTAGGTGATGTCGCCGAGGAAATTGGCGAGGCCGTTCGCGCCGGCGACCAACGTGCCGATCGCCATCCGGCCGCTGCCGTCCACATCCGTAAAGGACTCGTTGAAGTTCGCCTTCGCGTCGAAACGCGGTGCGGCGACGTCGAACCGGCTCGCAGGACAAGTGAATCGGTCGAGGGTGACCGGCCCCTCGACGTTCGGACGGCGGGCCACCACGGCTACGGCCAGATGCGCATGCACGGCCTGCGCCGCGCAACGACCGGGAACGATCTTCGGGCTGGAAACGGCAAGATGGCCCTCGAACCCGCCGCTCAGCCGGCCCGAGCCTTCGGCGGCGATTCCGACCGGGCCGAACGGCGTCGCCAGCGCGATGCTGCTGTCCGCCACGTCGAGCACGATGTTCGGGAGCTCGAAGGGCTTGTTGGTTGGCGGCGGAAGAAGCCGGTCGATCTGTCCCCAGCTGACCTTGCCGTGCACCAGCCGGCCGCGGAGCCGGACGCCTCGGGCAACCACCCGATAAACCTGGAAACTTCCGTCCCACTTGAGGCGCATCTGGATGATCGCCTGTTTCGCAACGAGGTCGGGCCGCTTGGGATCGCCGATCACGAGGTTGCTGACCTGTTGGGTCCTGAAGCCGATTCGGTCGAGATGGTAGCTCGCGGTCACCCCCCGCCGTTCGAACTCGCCTTTTAGGACGTGAGTCGCGATGGGCCGGCGTTGAATCCACAATAGCGCAATGGCGATGGCTAGGAGGATGAGCAGCCCGAGCGCCGCGAACATGGTGATCCGGCCCCAACGCCATCCGCGCACGACGACGGTCGCGCCGGGTTCGCCCGTCACGTTATGCCCCGCGTCACTTGGCCGCCGCTCGCTCATTGGCCCTTACTAACCCGCGGTGCCGGTGACCGTTCCGAGAGCGGCATGACCCTTCCCAGCAGCGGTATCTCTGGCTAGTCGTCCGCTTGCTCGGATCGGTCGCAAGGGAGCGGCATGAACGAGCGTGCGCTGATTTCGGAGGAGCCGACCGCGGGAGGACACCGCGCTCGGCTACGCCACCGTCTCCTCGACGCCGGACCCGCCGGCTTCCACGACTATGAGCTGATCGAATATCTGCTGACGCTGACCATCCCGCGCGTCGACACCAAGCCGCTCGCGAAAAAGCTGCTGAGCGAGTTCGGCGGGATCGGGCCGTTGCTCTCCTCAAACGCCGACACCCTGCGCCGCGAGGGACTTACCGATCCGACCATCGCTGCCCTGAAGATCGCGCATGCGGCCGCGCTACGGCTGTTGGAGAGCCGCGTCGAGAACCAGCCGGTCCTCTCGAGCTGGGATGCGCTGTGCGATTATCTCCATGCGGCCATGGCCCACGCGCGCATCGAGGAAGTACGTATCCTGTTCCTCAATGCGAAGAACAGGCTGATCGCTAACGAGGCTTTATGGCAGGGCTCGGTCGACGAAGCCTCGGTCCACGTTCGCGAAGTGATTGCTCGCGCCATCGCTCTGGGCGCCACGGCGATCATCATCGTCCACAACCATCCGAGCGGCGATCCTGCGCCGTCCACGCAAGATATTCGCCTCACCCGGGATCTCGTCGAAGCCGGGCGGCACATGAAAGTCACGGTGCACGATCACGTGATCGTCGGCGCCCAGGGACGGACGAGCATGCGATCGATGGGGCTGATTTGAAGCATTGCGACATCCCTGCTAGCCGCCGCGGCCATGGTTCCTCGCTACTCGCGCCCTGAAATGACGGCCATCTGGTCGGCCGAAAACCGCTATCGCATCTGGTGGCAGATCGAGGTCTTCGCCGCTGAGGCGATGGGCGAGATCGGCATGATCCCCGCCGACGATGCCAAGACGATCCGCGCCGCCTACGATC
>JBKPJK010000169.1:0-1224 GCA_046730635.1 Pseudomonadota bacterium
CAACTGCCAAGTCGGTCAGCGACCCACGGCAACTCATCAAGGACGTGCTCCCGCGTCCGCTTGAGGATGTGCCCGGAATCACCACCGAGGTGCGCCGCGTCGAAGAGCGGCAGCAACAGACCCAGACGCCAGTGAACGAGCAGGTCGACACCGCGCCGCCACCCCCCAACCCGACCAAGCCCAAGTGAGAGAGACAATGAGAAAGCCTCAGATCGCCCGACCCGCCTTGCTCGCCGCCGCGGCTCTGTCCGCGCCCCTGGCGAGCTGCATCTCGGTCAAGGCGCCGGACAAGCCGATCGACATCAACCTCAACGTGACCATCCGACAGGAGGTGCTGGTGCGGCTCCAGCGCGACGTCGAGCAGCTGATCAACCAGAACCCACAGGCATTTCCTCAACCGACGAAGCCCAAGCCGTGAGGAAATTGCTGCTTTTCCTTTCACTGCTCGCAGCGCCGGCTGCTGCGCAGTCGCCCGCGGTGGATGCGGCGCGTGGCGCGGGGCAGGTCGGCGAACGCTATGACGGCTATCTGGGCGTGGCCGCGCCCGTATCGGGCACCGTCAGGAGCGAGATCGCAACGATCAACATTCGACGCCGCTCGCTCTACAGCAACCTGGCCGCGAGCAAGGGTGTCAGCCCCGCGGACGTGGGGATTACCGCCGGCTGCCAGCTGCTAGAACGCGTGGCGGTGGGCGAGGCCTATCTCTGGAACGACGGGGTTTGGCGGAGGCGGGGTGCCGGGCAGGGCGCGCCCGTACCGGCCTACTGCCGCTGACGCTCGAAGGAGTTTCGATACTCCGGCTTGATCCCGGCGATGAGTTGCGAGGTTACCGGTAAGGGGATTTCATACTCGCCCTCGGCATAGGGCCCTGCGGTGTAGGGCGAGGCGACGAAGTCGATAGTGTCGAAACGACCGTTCTTGTCCTTGTCGAGGAGCGCGATCGCCAGGTCGCCATATTTGGGGCAGGCATTGAAATCCGGGAGATCGAGCTTCTCTCCTTCACGCCGTTTGCTGCGATCTGCATTCAGAGCAGCGCAGTAGCGCGCCCGTGTGAGAGCGGCGAAGGCTTCCTTGCGCAGGAACAATGAATCGATTGTGATCTCATGCTTCGCCGAGCGATCCCACAGGAGTGCGCCGTAGACGCTATTGGGGTGCGCTCCCCCGTCGAATCTGCCGAGATCGCTTTGCAGCGACAGAAGATGCGGCGTCTGGCCGGCGGTGGTC
>JBKPJK010000170.1:0-1042 GCA_046730635.1 Pseudomonadota bacterium
CACCGGCGCGCCATTGATGAGCGTATCTGAACGATCGCCGTAATAAGACCGCTCGATGGCTTCTACGTTCGTGTCGACGGTGCCTCGTGCCGCTGTCGCTTCTCCGACGTCGGGCAGGAAGAGCGCCGCGAAGCCAAGGAGGGCAGAGACCTGCAGGGTGTCGCCTGAAGTCCGCACTTCTTCATCCTGGCCAGAGTTGTCGAACATCAGGCGCTGGCGGCTCCGAGCAAAAGAGATCACGCAACGCTGACACCGGTGCTCGCCTCTGCGACTCGCTCTCCGTTAAACTTCTGTTTACTCTGTTTGAGTGACCGGCTGTCAAGCAAATGTAATACTAAATCACGACCCTTCGGAACCGTCGCTGGAGGGCCGACTTTAACGTCGATGGCCGGCTACCGTCCCGAAACTGCCCTTCTGCAACTTGGTCGCGACTTTTACGACCCGGTGACACCGGCGCACTTCCGCCAATGCACCCCCCGTTTTCTGAACGACCGGTGGGCGAGCAAGGTCGGGTTTGACTTGGGTGAGCATGCTGCCACGCATTTCTGCCACTTTGAGCCTCTGCCCGACAATCTGAACGAGCCGCTTGCGCTGCGTTACCATGGACATCAGTTCCGCGTGTACAATCCCGAGATCGGCGATGGCCGCGGCTTTACCTTCGCGCAGCTACGCGACGATCGCGATCGTTTGCTCGACCTTGGGACCAAAGGTTCGGGGCAGACGCCGTACAGTCGTCACGCGGACGGTCGGCTGACGCTCAAGGGCGGCGTGCGCGAGGTTCTGGCGACCGAGATGCTAGAAGCGCTCGGGGTGAATACGTCGAAGAGCTTCGCATTGTTCGAGACCGGCGAGGCGCTCGAACGCGGCGACGAGCCCTCGCCGACGCGCTCCGCCGTGCTGACGAGGCTCAGCCACGGCCATATCCGCATCGGCACCTTCCAGCGACTAGCCTTCTTCAGCCAGGCCGAAAACATCAAAAAGCTCGTCCGCTACTGCCTCGAAAACCTCTATTCGGAAAAAGCGGCGGGCGACGACGCAGAGA
>JBKPJK010000171.1:0-13503 GCA_046730635.1 Pseudomonadota bacterium
GCTCACGGGCTCATGATATGCGATGATCGCAAGAGTTTCCGTCGCTGCGCGCGACAGCCGCCGCGGCTCCTCGCGCGTCCGACGAAGGAGATTCGCAAGGTCCGGCGCCGTCTGGAAATGCCATCGACCGCCCCGCTCGACCAGCTCGATCCCGTGACCTTCGTAATGGGCCGTGAGCTGTCCCAGCGCGATCTCCACCTCTCCGTCGCCGACATGCTCGGCAATTTCCTCGACCGTAAGCGGCGTCGCAGAGGCGAACAGGGTCGCTTCTATGGCGCGCATCAGCTCGTCCATCAGGCGGCCTTCACCTGGATCGGCGCGAAGGCTTCGTCCTGAACGAATTGAAGGCGGCCGCGCTTGGCGAGCTCGAGGATCGCAAGGAAGCTCGATGCCAAGGCCGACTTGCGGAACTGTGGATCCTGGGTCGATGGCAAGAAGCTTTCGAGGAAGGTCCAGTCGAGCGCCTGGCCGATCATCCGACCGACGCGATCGAGCGCTTCCTCGAGCGTCATCACGGCGCGTGCGTGGACGACGTGCATGGCGGGCTGGGTGCGGGCACGGACGACGCCGTAAGCGGCGAACAGGTCGAAGTCGCGAACCTGCCAGCTCGCCTTGCGGATCAATCGAAGGCCCTCGGGAGCCCCGCGCAGGAAGACGTCCCGTCCGATGCGATCGCGGCCGAGCAACCTGGCACCCGCCTCGCGCATCGCATCGAGGCGCTGGAGGCGCATCTGGAGACGAAGTGCGATCTCTTCGGGACTGGGATCCTGCTCCGGGTCCTTGGGGAGCAACAGGCAGGATTTGAGGTAGGCCAGCCACGCCGCCATCACCAGATAATCGGCCGCGATCTCCAGCTTGAGCGCCCGCGCCTGGTTCAGATAGGCCAGATATTGCTCGACGAGCTGGAGGATCGAAATTTGCGCAAGATCGACCTTTTGCGCACGCGCCAGGTTCAGCAGAAGGTCGAGCGGCCCCTCCCACCCGTCGAGCGCCAGCGTGAGCTCGTCCGACTGGCGAAGCGGGCGTTCCTCGAAATCCTCTTCCACGGGCTCAGACTAACCCCAAGCTGGGCCCCTGCGAAGGCGGAAGCCTAGCGATCTGTGGATAAGCTAGCGCGCGCGCCGAGCGCGAGGTGCTGCGGCGGGCACGGATCCGGTGTCGGCCACCGCCTGGTAGATGAACCGTTCGACGTCGAGGCGCATCTGGTGAAGCGCATCGGGGTTCAGATAGACCATATGGCCGGCGGGATAGTAACGGAACTCGAGGTTCCGCTGCTGAGCCGGCTCCAGCATCATGTGGTTGAGGTCATATTCGGTACCGAAGAATGGTGTCGCCATGTCGTACCAGCCGTTGAGCGACAGCACCTTGAGGTAGGGATTGGTGCGCATCGCGGCGGCGAGGTCGAGCGCCGTGTCGGGCGCATTGAGCGTGAAGCGAATGCCAGGCGCCTTGTGGTTCCAGTCCCACTTGAAGCCGTCTTCTTCGCTGGCGCTGAGACGATAGGGCATGTTGGTCTGGTAGTTGAGATCCCGGGCCAGGTAGCTGTTCATCGTGCCGATGAAGGCGCCGCTGATCGCCGTGTCCGACGCATCATATTCCGGGCTTTCGCCCGCCGCGTCCGGATCGACACCGACGTAGCGGGAGTCGAAGCGGCCGACGGTCTCACGCTCGTTGCGCAGCAGCTCCTTGCGGAAGCGCGACAGATCGACGCGGAGGTTGGCTCGTTCGATGAAGTCGGGCGAAAGACCCGTGAGCGCGCTCATCTGCTGCGCGACCGCGTCGCGTTCCTGCGGGCTGATCGTCTGCCCCTTTTCAAGTGCCGCGGCATAAGGCCCCTGCGCAAACGCGCGTGCCTCCGCCACCGCCTGCTCCACCGTCGCGGGGGGGTTCGCCATCTTATGGTGGTACCAGGCGGTTGCCGCATAGCTCGGAAGATAGTTGAGATAATCCCGGTCGAGGCCCGGCTGACGGCGACCGTAATTCATGATCGAGGACAACAGGACGACGCCGTTCAGCGCCATCCCGCGATCCTGCAGTTCGTAGGCAAGCGCGCCGGAGCGGGTCGTTCCGTAGCTCTCGCCGAACAGGAACTTCGGGCTATCCCATCGGCCGAACTTGGTGACGTAGCGAATGATCGCGCGAGCGAAGGCGTCCGCATCCTGGTCGACGCCGTAGAAATCCGTGCCCTTCGCGTCTCCGAGCGGCCTCGAATAGCCGGTGCCCGGCGCGTCGATAAAGACCATGTCGGTCGATCCGAGCAAGCTGTCCGGGTTGGCGCCGAAGTTGAACGGAGCAGGCCGGATCGCTTCCGGATTGCCCGTCTGGAGCCGCATCGGCCCGAACGATCCCATGCGCAGCCACAGCGACGCCGAGCCCGGACCGCCGTTGTAAAAGAACATGATCGGCCGGCGTCCGCTCGGAGCGCCGTCGGCGGTGTAGGCCGTGTAGAAGATGCTCGCCTTCGGCTTGCCGGCATTATCGCGGATGGTGAGCGTGCCCGCCGTCGCCGTGTACGGGACCGTCCGGCCACTCACCGAGGCGCTGTGGCGCGTCTGTACGACACGCTCGTCGACCGGCGCGTCCGTATATCCGGCCTTCGCCGCCTCGATCAGCTGCTCCGAATGAAGCGCGTCCAGACTCTTCTGCTTATCGCCCGACGCCGATTGGGCGAGCGCTGGGGAAGCGAGGAACGCAAGAACGGACGCAGCGAGCATGAAACGCATCGGACGGATCTTTCGGGAAGGTCGAAGAAGGAGCGAGGACTTTGGCAAGAAAGGGTTTTATCGCGCAACCCAGTCGACCAACAGCCTGCTGAGATCGACGAAATGCGGATCAGACCTGCGCGAGAAGCGTGTCGCGCTTGGCAATTTCCTCTGCGAAATCGACGCCTTCCAGCTCGAGCATCGTCGCGGCCATGGCACGCGCGAGTCGCGCTTCGCCCTCCGGGCTCATTGCCGGCACTGCGGCCGCGACCGCGACCATCTCTTCCATCTTCCCCGAACAGTGCAGTGCGGCATCGCAGCCGGCCGCAACCACGCCGGCTGCCCGGCTTCCGAAATCGCCCGCGAGGGCTTCCATGCCGATGTCGTCGCTCATCAGGAAACCGTCGAAGCCGATCCGGCCGCGGATGATGTCGCGAATGACGGTGGGCGACATGCTGGCGGGCCGCTCCGGATCCCAGGCGGTGTAGACCACATGGGCGGTCATCCCCATGGGTGCGGTCGCCAGCCGTTCGAACGGCTCGAGATCGATCTCGAGTTCTTCGGCGCTTGCGGTGACGATCGGCAGTTCGTGATGGCTATCGACCAGTGCGCGACCGTGGCCCGGCATGTGCTTGATGATGCCCAGCACGCCGGCCGACCCGAGACCGTCGAGCACGGCTCGCCCGAGCGCGGCGACCTGCATCGGTTCCGACCCGAGTGCGCGATCGCCGATGATGTCAGTCGCGCCTTCCTGGCGGACGTCGAGGAGCGGCAGCGCATCGACGTTGATCCCGCATGAGCGAAGCATCAGGCCCAGCGCTCGCGAGTTGGAGCGAACCGCTTCGATCGCCGACGACGGCGCGGCGCGATACAGCGTGGCGAACCGCTCGGCAGCGGGAAAGGCCGGCCACACCGGAGGCCGCATCCGGGCGACACGCCCTCCCTCCTGATCGATCAGGATCGGCAGATCGGCTCGCCCCGTAAGATCGCGTAGGGAATCGGTCAGCCGCTGAAGCTGCTCGGGATCCCCGCAATTGCGCCGAAACAGGATGAAGCCGGCTGGATCGGCGTCCCGGAAGAACCGGCGCTCCTCGCGCGTCAGCTCAAGGCCTTCGGGTCCGTAAATCGCAGCCTGCATTTACTGCGCCACGAAGCAATTCTCGCCGGCCGCCTTGAGCGTTTGGCATGCCTGTTTCGCCTCGGCCGGCGACGCGGCGGTGGCGCGGAGCCTAATCCCTCCGGGGAAGGGTACGATCAGCTTGCCCATGCTGCCGATCGACGGGAACCGCGACGACAGCGCGGTCCATGCACGCTCGGCCTGGGCCTGATTGGCGAATGCGCCCAGCTGGATGACACTTCCGTGAGCGACCGTCGGGGGAACCGCCTCGGGCTTCTCCGGAGTCTTGGTCTGCGCCGAGAAACCCGGCTGTGGCGCGGCTTGCGGCTGTTCCTTGGGCGGCTTGGCCACGGGAGCCTCCGGCATCTTGCTGAGATCGAGCTGAGCGTCCTTGTCCTCGCCCGCGCTGGTCTCGAACGCGGTTTCGCTCTCGCCCTTGATATCGAGCCCGCCGGGGTTGGGCGGCTTGACCTTATACGGCCCCGCCTCGGCCTTGATCAGCTCGGGCGGTCCGCTCACGGTCGTGTTGCGCCGCCCGAGCCAGAAGAAGGTCGCTGCGACCACCAGGACTGCGATCAACACCATGCCGAGCGCGGCCAGCATCTTGCGCGCGGACACGCCGCGCGGTTCGTCCTCGTCCTCGACCGCCTGCAGCCAGGGCAATTGCCCGTCGTCGTAAGCGGGATGATGATCGCTCAACGCTCGACCTTCGCCTTCCAGGGCAGGCCGACGACGGCGCAGCTGAAATGGATTTTCTGCATTCGCTGGCAAAGCACTTCGGAATGGGCCTGCGAGGTCGTGCCGATGCGGAAGCGGTAGAACATCCGACCTTTCGAATTGCGGTCCGGCCTGACGACTGCAGGAAGGTGCGCCACCGCCGGATAGGTCCGCACCATATAGCGCCAACCTTGCTTGGCCTGATCGACCGAACCGAAGGCGCCGATCTGGACCAAGCGACCATAGGCGCCGGCGACTACCCGGGGCGGCCAGGGCGTCAGCTTCGCCGCGGCAGCCGGCGTGTCCGCCTTGGTTTCGGTCTTCGTTGAAGCCGATGCCTGCTCATCCGCGGCAACCGGCTTCGCGACTTCGCGGGTCACGACATGCCTCACCGGTGGAACCGCAATTCTCACCTGCGGGACCGGCGCGGTCCGGACCTCGGGCGCCGGCACCGGCACCACCTGAGGCTGCGGAGCTAGGCGGATTTCGGGCGCGGGCGCAGGCCGAGTCTGCTCCACAGCTGGCGCCTTGTTGACGGGAGCCGATACCGGGCTTGCGATCTCCGGCCCATGACTCTTGGTGCCGACCCAGAAGGAAAGGCCCGCGATCACCAGCAGGGCGGCGCTGATCCAACCCAGCAAATCCAGCCGACCGCGCTTTGCTCGTACGCTCCTTTTGGGCGCCGGCTCGTCGCTCAGCCAGGGAAGACGGTCCAGGCTGCCAGCGGCGCGGCTGTCACTCATCTCAACGCATCTCCTCGGTCGCGGTCACGCCCATCAGGCTTAGACCACTGCGGATGATCTGCGCGATTCCAAGCGCGAGTTCCAGCCGAGCGCGAGAAAGTTGTGGATTGTTTTCAAGGAGGAAGCGCCGCTCCGGATCGTCGTTGCCGCGGTTCCACAGCGCATGGAATTCGGCCGCGAGACCGTAGAGGAAGAAGGCGATGCGGTGCGGCTCGTGCGCCATGGCCGCACCTTCAAGGACGCGAGGGTATTGGGCCGCGGCCTTGACCAGCGCGAGCTCCTCATCGTCCAGCAGCGACAGGTCGGCCTTACTCGCCATGTCGATCCCCGCGTCGGCCGCCTTTCGCTTCAGCGAGCTGATCCGCGCATGCGCATATTGGACGTAGAAGACCGGATTGTCCTTCGACGCCTCGACCACCTTGGCGAAGTCGAAGTCGAGCGGAGCATCGGCGCGCCGGGTCAGCATGATGAACCGAACCACGTCCTTGCCGACTTCGCGCACCACATCGGCCAGGGTGACGAACGACCCCGCGCGTTTCGACATCTTCACGGGTTCCCCGGCCCGGAACAGCCGGACCATCTGAATCAGCTTAACGTCGAGATCGACGCGCCCGTCGGTGAGCGCCTTCACGGCCGCCTGGACGCGCTTGACCGTTCCGGCGTGATCCGCGCCCCAGATGTCGACCAGATGGTCGGCATTCTGAGCCTTCTGGAAATGATAAGCTGCGTCGGCCCCGAAGTAGGTCCAGCTGCCGTCCGATTTCTTCATCGGGCGATCCTGGTCGTCTCCGAATTGGCTCGACCGGAAGAGGGTCAGCTCGACCGGCTCCCACTCGTCGTGCGGATCGAGGCTCTTGGGCCGTTCCAGCTCTCCTTCGTAGACGAGGCCCTTCCGGCGCAGCACCTCCATCGCCTCGTCGACCGCACCCGATTTCTGAAGCTCGTTCTCGGATGCGAAATGGTCGTGATGGATGCCGAGCAGTCCGAGGTCGTGCTTGATGAGATCGAGCATCGCGGCAACGCCGCGCTCGCGGAAGATCGCCAGCCATTCGCTCTCCGGCCGATCGGCATAACGGTCGCCGAATTCCGCGGCGAGGGCGGTGGCCACGGGAACGAGATAGTCGCCCGGATAAAGGCCTTCGGGAATCTCGCCGATGTCCTCGCCGAGCGCTTCCCGATACCTCATGTGCAACGAGCGGGCGAGGACGTCGACCTGCGCGCCGGCATCGTTGAGATAATATTCCTTCGTGACCCTGAAGCCGGCGGCTTCGAGAATCCGCGCGAGGGAATCGCCGACGACGGCGCCCCGGCAATGGCCGACGTGCATCGGGCCGGTGGGATTGGCCGAGACATATTCGACATTGACGCGCTCGCCGGCGCCGATCTTCGACAGCCCGTAGTTTTCGCCTTCGCGCACGATCGTCCGCAGCTCGTCGCGCCACGCGTCCGGAGTCAGCCGGAGGTTGATGAAGCCCGGTCCAGCGACCTCGACGGACGTCACCGACGGCAATGCTTCGAGCTTGGGCTTGATCGCATCGGCCAGGGCGCGCGGATTGGTCTTCGCCGCTTTCGCGAGGACCATGGCCGCATTGGTGGCGAGATCCCCGTGCGCCGCATCGCGCGGCGGTTCGACCGTCACGTTACGACGCTCGATTCCCTCGGGAAGGGTACCGTCGCTGACCAAATCGTCGAGCACTCCATCGAGGAGCGCGGCATATTGGGCGTAGAGGCTCAATTCTTCTCACCGGTGTTGGAAAGGGTGCGCCTCTAGCCCAGCAATGGGCCGAGTGTCACGGGCGCAGGCTCAGCCGATCGGCTTCACCTGGTGCAAGCGGGACAAGTCGAGGCGAAGGCCCTTTTCGTCCTCCGAAATCATCTCGACATATTCATGGTCGACGCAGATTTCTGCGCGCCCATAGCGTTGCAGCGTCAGCGAAGGGGTCGCGAGAAGCATGTCCGTCCCGCTGACGTTGGCCGTGAGCATCACCCGATCGCCGGATTCGAGGGCCGCGATCAGGTCGCTGTCCTCGGGCAATATGTGAATCAAGGTCCAGCCGAGGCCCACCATCGGGTTGTGATTGCGCACCAGCTCGAGCTCGCGCAGGCGCCGGAAGCGCTTGCCGTCGATCATCTGCGCGGACTCGAGCCACGAAAATTGCGCAGTTGCGTCGATCAGCGGGTACGACCTCGTCCACGCGACCCGGACGATCAGCGCCCGCCGGCCCTCATATCGTCCGACGACGGCGTATCGGCTGAACGTCAGGCCTTTTCGCGGACGTGAGAAGCGGGCGAAGATGAGCCCCGTCACGGTTGCTGCGAAGAACAGCCCGAGCAATATCTCGAGCGAGGCGATCGCGTGGCCCAGTCGGGATGCGGGATACATGTTGCCGTATCCGACGGTGGCGAGCGTATCGACCGAGAAGAAGAATGCGTCGGCAAGCGATCCCGGTTCGGCGTTGGCGAGTGAGCCCGGGATGGCCGCGTAAAGGATCCCGAAGAGCAGGTTGAGCAGCAGGAAGGCGAGAACGACCGTGCCGAAGAAGGCCGGCCAGCGAATTTCCATGAGCCAGTAGTAAGGATCCAGATATTCCCAGCGGAACGGCGCCTTGGTTCGGCCGTCGTCGAGAAGCAGCCTAAGTTCGTGCCTGGCGCGCTGCCGCGCCGTTTCTACCCGCTCTGCATCCACAGCGAGCACATATCACGCTGACGCTCAGGTCTGAAAAGGGGCGCAGTCGCTAGCTGCAGATGGTCGGTTCGGAGGGACCCTTGCTCTCGGTGTAGCAGTTGCCCGCCGCCGCGTCCGCGCGATTGGCCGTCCTCAAGGCGACGCCGAGGACGATCGCCAGTCCGAGGACGGCGGCAAGCACCGTGGTTTTCCTGCTCATGGCCCCGACTCCTACGCTGGAGACCTTACAATCATGTAACCATAAGCCGCGGCCGGAAAGCCAAATTTTCGATAACAAATGTTTATTTTCAGATTGTTGCCGCGGCGCACCATGGCGCCGGACTGCTAGAAACGGTCGGCCGGAAGGTTCGCCGGGCCGACCAGTTCCTCGTGCCGGGAGATGGCGTAGCGGTCCGTCATCCCCGCGATGAAGTCGCCGATCGTGCGTTGCTGGTCCACGCCTTCTCCGCGCTGCCAGGGCGGAGGAAGCCGCGACGGATCGTCGAGATAGGCCGCGGCGAGATTGGAGACGATGCGCTCCGCCTCTTTCCGAATGCCCTGAAGCTGCGGGGAATCGTAGAGACGTTCGTAGAGAAAACGCTTCAGTTCGCGCTCCTCCTCGGCAAGCGCACTTGAGAAGCCGACGAGCGCCCTGCCCGCTGCTCGCACATCGTCGACAGTGGCTACTCCGAATTTCGCGACGCGGCGGCGCGTTTCGTCGAGGACGTCGCCGACCATGGTCCCGATCATGTCCCGGACCAGCGCGCGCTGCCGCTTCTCGATCGAAATGCCGGGATGGCGTGCCGCGATCGCACCCCAGTGGCGGCGGATCAGGGGGAGCTCGACCAGCTCATCGAGTTGGAGGAGGCCGGATCGAAGCCCGTCATCGACGTCATGATTGTCGTAGGCGATGTCGTCGGCGATCGCTGCGACCTGCGCCTCGAGGCTCGGCCAGCTGGATAGGTCTAGGTCCCATTGCCCGTTCGCCTCAGCCATCGCCCAGGTCGTCGTCTCGAGCGGCCCGTTATGCTTGGCGAGGCCTTCGAGCGCCTCCCAGCTGAGATTGAGGCCGTCGAAATCCGGATAAGCGGTTTCAAGGCGCGTGAGGATGCGGAGCGTATGTGCGTTGTGATCGAAGCCGCCGGCAGCGGTGAGGGCAGAGTTCAGCGCATCCTCTCCGACGTGGCCGAAGGGCGGATGGCCGAGGTCGTGCGCGAGGCACAAGGCCTCGGTCAGATCTTCGTTGAGCCCGAGCGCACGGGCGATCGTCCGCCCGATCTGCGCCACTTCGATGCTGTGGGTGAGCCGAACGCGGAAATGGTCTCCGTCGGGAGCGACGAATACCTGCGTCTTGTGGCGGAGGCGGCGGAAGGCGACGGAGTGGACGATCCGGTCGCGGTCGCGCTGAAAGGTGTCGCGCGGACCGCGTGGTGCGGAATCGGGCTCAAGGTGTAATCGGCCGCGCGACGCTGAAGGCTGCGCCGCCACGCCAGGAGGAAGCTTCATTCCGTGCCGAGTGGCACAATCTGGTCAGCTGGGGAATTGCTCCACTTGAAGGCCGACACGTCGACGGTCTGCAGGTCCTCGGCGAAGGTATCGGCGTCGCGCGCGCTGCGGAACGGACCGACCACTAAGCGCGCCCGATCGGGGCTCTTGGCGACGTAACCGGGGATGCCGTCGAACAACTCACTGTTCTTCGATTTGATTTGCTGGAACTGGCTGCTCAAGGCCGCCGCGTTCGAGCCGCTGGCGAGCTGGAGCCAGATCTTGCGCGCCGCTGTTGCCGGGACCGAAGCGGGCGTGCGCTGCACCGGTACCGCATAAGCGACCTGCTGCGGGCGTGACTGGGACGCAACCTGCGGCTGCGGAGCCTGAGGCGTGGACTGCTTCAGGAGATTGTCGACGCCGGCGAGGCGATCAGTCGTCACGCTGCTCGTGACCTGAGGCGCGCCGCCGGAGGCAAAGCGAGTGTCGCCGCTATCGGGGAAGATTCCGAGGTTGGCGGCGGCGGCTTTCTGGCCGGCCTGAAGCATCGGCAGGCGCTGCAGGAACGGGGCGAGCGACGAGGAACTGCCGGGCATTGCCGCGTTGATGGCAGCCATGGCCCCGCTCGAATCGCCAGATAGAGCGAGCACGAATGCCCGCGCTCTGGCTGCAGCCACATCGCCTTTGGCAACGAGCGGTGAAAGGGTCGTAAGCGCGCCGGCGCGGTCGCCGCTGATGGCGAGGCTCAATGCGAGACGGCGGCGCGCCTCGTCTCCGTCGGGGCCCTTGAGCGCGGCGCGATATTCGGCCTGCGCATCGGACTGACGGCCCATTAGGTCATATGCGAGCCCGCGGTCGCAGCCGATGGTGGCGAGCGTCGCGCCAAGCTGTTCCGCACGTGCGAAGTACGGAAGCGCCGCCTGCGGCTCCCCATTGAGGACGGAAACCGCGCCCATTCCCGCCTGAGGCAGCGGGCTGCGCGGATTGACGTCATCGGCGCGGGCGAAGAACCCAGCCGCGGCCTGCGCGTCTCCGAGCTCGAGCGCTGCGCGCCCGGCGCCGATCAGAGACGCGAAATCCTTGGGATCGGAGGCCAGCGTATGCAGGTAGCGAGTGAGCGCTGCAGTCGCCGTCTCGTTATAAGGCGAATAGCTGCCTTGCGCAGACGCCGGCACAGCCGCGAACACGGCTGCGGCAGCGCACGCGATGAGGGCTCCCCTCGACAATGGACGCAACAATCCCCGCATGATCCTCCCCGTGGGGCACTGAATCTTGCGCAAAGCTTTCTGCCTAGAGGCTTTACGGCGAGCCGTGCCGAGGACTCGGTAAGACGGGCTTCAGCAGGGCAGAATCCCCACGGATTTAACGAAAAGGGCGGCCCCTAAGGACCGCCCCCTCACCATTGTCGCGCCGAACTTTACTGGTTGTTCTGGCGGTTGAGGAAACGCGGGATGTCGATCGGGTCCTTCCGATAGTCCGGGCTTTCCTCGTCGATCTGGGCCTTGGGCGCGCCACGAGCGATGTTCGACATGCGCTCGAAGAGCGTACCTCCGGCAGCGCTCGTCGGGCGCTCCGCTTCTTCCTCGTCGGTCGGCGGAGCGATGGGCGGAGCACCGACCGGGCTGGTCAGCACGTCGTCCGCGCCGAGCAGAAGCTCGTCGCCGCCATCCTCGGCCTCGGGAGTTTCGAGCTCGTCCGACGGCTCGTCGATTTCCGCGACCGGCTCGGGCGCAGGAGCGATGGGCGCCGGTGTGGCCGAGCGTCCCGGGAAGGCGAAGACCTTGCCCGGCGCCGGCTGGGACGACGCTTCGGCCTCGATCCCGGTCGCGACGACCGACACGCGGATCTTGCCGCCGAGGTCGTTGTTGAACGCCGACCCCCAGATGATGTTGGCGTCGGGGTCGACCAGTTCCTTGATGTGGCTGGCGGCCTCGTCGACTTCCATCAGGCGCATGTCCTCGCCGCCGGTGATGGAGATGATGACGCCCTTAGCGCCCTTCATCGAGACGCCGTCGAGCAGCGGGTTCGAGATCGCCTTCTCGGCCGCCTCGATCGCGCGCATGTCGCCATCGGCCTCACCGGTGCCCATCATCGCCTTGCCCATCTCGCTCATCACCGAACGGACGTCGGCGAAGTCGAGGTTGATGAGGCCGGGCATGACCATCAGGTCGGTGATCCCGCGCACACCTTGCTGCAGGACCTCATCGGCCATTTCGAAGGCTTCCTTGAAAGTCGTCTCCGAATTGGCCAGCCGGAACAGGTTCTGGTTGGGAATGACGATGAGCGTATCGACGTGCTGCTGAAGCTCCTGGATGCCGGCGTCAGCGGAGCGCGAGCGGCGGGCGCCCTCGAACGCGAACGGCTTGGTGACGACGCCGACGGTCAGGATACCCTTGTCGCGCGCAGCCTTGGCGATGACCGGAGCAGCGCCGGTGCCGGTGCCGCCGCCCATTCCGGCAGCGATGAAGCACATGTGCGCGCCCTCGAGCGACCGGACGATCTCGTCGATCGTCTCCTCCGCCGCGGCGCGGCCGATTTCGGGACGGGACCCTGCGCCGAGGCCCTGGGTGATCTTGAGACCGAGCTGGATCCGGTGATCCGCAAGAGATGCGTTGAGCGCCTGAGCATCGGTATTGGCCACGACGAAGTCGACGCCCTGGACGTCGGCACGCATCATGTTGGCGATGGCGTTGCCGCCCGCTCCGCCGACGCCGATCACGCTGATCCGCGGACGGAGCTCGTCGACCTCCGGCCGGATGAAATCGATGCTCATCTAGAATTCCTCCCCCAAGCAGCAACGCGTTGAGCCCACTGCATGAATCTTTGAATCATCCCGAGTCGCAAGCCAAGCGAAAAAGTTAATCGCGACCAAGAATTCACCAAAAAAATGGGGAGAAGTGTCTCTATTGAGACTCACCCGTCCACATGGAGGCGGCCGACGGGCAAGGTTCGCCGCCGATCTTCACCGATCTTCGCAGTGACGGCGCAGCCTTCGGAACCCGGGCCAAACCCGCGGACCGAGCGCCAGCAGGACCGACTGAGTGAAAACGGGGCTCCTTCCAATTCTTCCACTTTGTTGGGTTGGGGACTGGCGCCGCATCGGAACGGGCAAGGGATAGATCGGCGGCTGTAGGACAGCAAAAATCGTTCGAGGCCAAGAGTCTTGAGGGTCGGGACGCCAAGGCCAGGCGCCCCGACCTTCACTGGATCACGTCAATGGGATGTCAGCTTGCGACCCATTCGGACTCTACCTGCCACTAGCTCGTCCATCACTTCCGGACTCATCCCGATGGTCGAGCCCAACGGACCGCCTAAGTTCACCCACAGAATTTAGGGGGAGGCGGGAATGCGCTTGGGCTTGACACTTTTGGCGGCAACGTTGGCGGGCGCTCCGGCCGCGCCGGTCGTGTCCTACGAGCAAGGGACGGACTTCGATCACTATCGTTCTTACAGCTTCGTTTTTCCGCATGCGCCGGCGAATATGGACCCCACCCTCTATCGGCAGGTGCGGGCGGCCATCGATCACTCGCTCGGCGCTCACGGATTCCGGCACTCAAGGCCAGGTGATTTCGCGGTCGGGTTTACGGTCGGACCACGCGCAAAGATGCACGCATCGGACTATGGCCATTATGCTTTCTATTACAGCCCCGAGGAGGCTGCCGCGCATCAGAAGTGGGTGAATAGCGAGTTGTCGCAGCGGGCAGACCATGACGACACACTGTCGATCGATATTTACGACACTTACACCAAGCATTCGATCTGGCATGGCATCGCTCCCGTCGCAATCGTCCCGCACACGCGTCAGGCTATCGTTGAACATGAGGTCGACGACGTGCTGAGCTTATTTCCGCCAAGACAGTGATAGCGGGACCGTTGTTTGCGGGCCGTTCCCATGGGCTGATCGACCCGAAAGGGACTTTATGCGAGCGTCTGCGACCCATTCCCGCCGCTGCGGCCAGAGTCCATTTTCGAACCGTTGCAGACATCCAGACGCGGCGAGTTTCATGACGTGCATCTGAATGCACGACCGGCGCGAAGGCGAACGAAGCGCGGAGCGGAAATGGCCAGCTAAGT
>JBKPJK010000172.1:0-3362 GCA_046730635.1 Pseudomonadota bacterium
GGTGGAAGCTGGCGCTCTATACCGTGCTGGCCGTCATTGCCCTGGTCCTGTTCGGGCGCATCGTCCTCAACCCCCTGTTCCGATTCATCGGACGTCTCGGCGAGCGCGAGCTGTTCGTGGTGGCTGGGCTTTTCACGGTGATTGGTGCGGCAGCGCTGATGCGCCAGTTCGGCCTGTCGACCGCGCTGGGCGCTTTCGTGGCGGGCGTCGTGCTAGCGGAATCGCCCTATCGGCACGAACTGGAAAGCGACGTCGAGCCGTTCCGCTCGATCCTGCTCGGACTCTTCTTCCTATCGGTTGGGATGCTGCTGGACCTGCGCATCGTCGCCGCTCGTCCGCTGCTAGTGATTGGATTGGCGGCGGGGGTGATCGTGACCAAGACGATCCTGATCAGCGCCCTGTCGAGATTGTTCGGATGTTCGTTGCGGCTCAGTATCCGCCTTGGGCTACTTCTCAGCCAAGCGGGCGAGTTCGGATTCGTTCTGTTCGCGATGGCGACTGCCGCGCAGGTCGTCTCCCCGGAGGCCGCGTCGCTATTCAGCGCCGTGGTGACGCTGTCGATGGTCACGACCCCGTTCCTGATGCGCTTCATCGATTATCTGGAACGCCGCGACGTGAAGCCGCGCGACGACCTCGACGGACCGGAGCTCTCGCCCGAAACCAGTGCGATCGTCGTCGGTTACGGCCGGTTCGGGCAGACCGTCGCGCAAATGATGATGGCCAAGGGCATTGGCGTGACCCTAATCGACAAGAAGCCCGGCCAGATCGAGCTCGCCGGCGAGTTCGGCACCAAGGTCTATTATGGTGATGGTCTGCGGATCGACCTGCTGCGCACCGCCGGCGCCGAAACTGCGAAGGTCATAGCCTTCTGCAACGACAACGAAGGCGGAGAGCTGAGCCGGGAGGCAGTCGGAGCCGTCCTCGCTGCCTTTCCGCAGGCGGCCGTGATGGTCAGGGCGTTCGATCGCCGACACATGATCGAACTGGACGGGCTCGATATCGCCTTCGCCGAGCGGGAGCTGTTCGAAGGCGCGGTCGCAATGGGCCGGGCGGCGCTCAAGGCCAGCGGCATCGAGAAGCAGGAGATCGACCGCGTCGATCGCGAATACCGAATGCGGGATTGCGAGCGGCTCGAGCGGCAGAGCGCGACCGGGGACCTCAGGGCCGGCTGGGAAACCGCCTTCGCGCCGGATCGGCCGTTGCCCGGCGAGGAAATCCCAACGCCGTCCTAGCCCTGCGGGCTCTTCGACAGATGATCTTCCAGGGCCTCGACGATCGCGTCGACGACATCTCTGTGCGCACCGGCACCGCTCTTCACGTGGATATGCGCCTGTTCGTAGGATGGCCGCCGTTCCGTCGACAGGCGTTCCAGCGTCGCCTTAGGGTCGCCTTGGCGCAATTGGGCACGCGTGTCCCTGCGTGAGGTACGATCTGCGAGGATGTCGACGGGCGCATCGAGCCAGACCGTGATCGTGCGATCGTTCAGCATCTCACGGGTTCGCGGGTCGACATAAGCTCCGCCGCCCGTGGCGATCACGCGGATTTCGCCATCGACGAGCCGCGCAACGAGGCGCCGCTCGCCGTCACGGAAATCCTGCTCGCCGTAACGCTCGAAGATCTCGGCCGGTGAGTAGCCGGCCGCATCTTCGATCGCCGAATCGCTGTCGATGAACGGAAGGCCGAGCCGCTTGGCGAGCCGCCGTCCGACGGTCGATTTTCCCACTCCCATCAGCCCGACGAGCACGATGGGTCGGTCAAGGCGCTTGGCTAAATCCATATTCCGTCAGGGCTATACAGCGGCTTTGAAGCTCGCCAAAAGCCCCTGTCACACTCACGCGCACACGGAAGCCATGCCCCGGATCGCAGTTCTGATCATCGTCCTCGTCATCATCGTCGGCGCACTCTACTTCCTCTCGACTGTTCCGAAGCAGCAGCCGACGAAGACCATCGAAGTCGAGGTCGCCCAACCCGGCCCCTCGGGTGGCAATGCGCATTAAGCCATGGATTTTCGCCGGTGCGGCGCTCGCGGTGGCGTTGCCGGCACTCGCTCAGCAGGTCGCGCAGACGCAGCCGCAGACCACGCCGGGGCCTGCCGCCACGCCGCCTCCGACCACGAACACCGTTCAATCGAATTCGGCTGCCGCTTCGTCTCAACCCGCCGTCGTTCGCGGAAACGTCAGCGATAGTAGCGCTGGCGACGAGAGTGCGGTGGAGGAGGTGTCGGACCTCAGCCTTCCGCCTCCGGCGCCTACGGTCGAATATCCGGGCTGGGCGCGGCGCGATCCGCGGGCGGTCGGGCAGCTGGATCCGCAGCAACTCGGCCTCGGGGACAATCCCTGGGGCTCGGCGAGCGGAGTCTATCTGTCGAGCCTGATGCGCTCGATGGATACGCCGCTCGCTTCGCGCTGGGTCCACATCGCTCTACGCGACGCGCTGCTGGCCAAGGCGGCCGCACCTGTTCAGGTGAACCCGGTCGACTGGGTCGCGGAACGCTCCTGGCTGCTGCTGCGGATGGGTGAGGCCGATGCGGCGCGGATGCTCGTGGCGGGCGTGGACACGACCGAGTTCACACCGAAGATGGTGCAGGTCGCAGTGCAAAGCGCGTTGGCAAATGGGGATGCGCCGGCCCTCTGCCCGCTCGAGGACGGCATTTCGAAATATGACGTGAACATTCGCGCGCTCGTTCAGGCGATGTGCGCTTCGCTCGCCGGCGAGCCGTCAACCGCGGCGGCCCAAATCGACGACGCTCGGCGGCATGGCCGCATCGGCGGAATCGATCTTGCACTTGCGGAGAAGGTCGTCGGTGCCGCGGGATCGGGACGCGCGACGACGATCGAGTGGGAACCCGTCGAGAACCTGACGGCATGGCGCTTCGGGCTCGCCACCGCGACCGGAATGGTACCGCCCGAGCGGCTGCTGAACGAGGCATCGCCGCAATTGCGCGCGTTTCAGGCCCGCTCGCCGTTCCTGACGCCGCAGCAGAGATTGAGCTCCGCGCTTATCGCGACCGGGCTTGGCGTCTTTTCTTCGCAATCGTTGATGGACCTTTATTCGGCCATGTACGATTCGACCGATCCCGACGAGCTTTCCACCACGGATGCATGGCAGCTCCGTCAGGCCTTCGTCGGCAAGGACGTGGACACGCGCATGGCGGCGATCCGCAGGCTGCTCGCGATCGGGAAAGACGGATATCAGAAGGAAGCGGCGCGCGCCCTTACGGCCCGGGCCGCAACACTGATCGAGCCCGATGCGAAGCTTGCCAAGGACGCTCCGGAGCTGATCTCTGCGATGTTGGCGGCCGGCTACGACGAGGCCGTGGCGCGGTGGAGCAACGCCAGCGCCAAAATGGATGACGCCGATTC
>JBKPJK010000173.1:0-2837 GCA_046730635.1 Pseudomonadota bacterium
GCCTCGAGGCAAGCGGGGCCGAGGGCGTCATCATCACGTCCAACACCGGCCACAAGGTTTTCGACGCCGTTGCTGCCAACATCGACGTGCCGATGCTCCACATCGGAGATGCCGTTGGAGACCGTCTGGTGTCGGATAGGCAGGCCCGCGTAGCGTTGCTCGGCACCCGGTTCACGATGACCGAAGGTCACGTCCGCGATCGTCTCGAGCGGCGGGGCATCCAGCTCGCGCCCATCGATCCGGCGTGGATGCAGGAGGTCGACCGCATCATCTTCGAGGAGCTCGCTGCCGGGCGCGTCAGTCGGGACAGTCAGCGAAAGCTGAAGACCCTGATCACCGAGCTCGCCAAGCAGAAGGTCCAGGCGATCGTCCTCGGCTGCACCGAGCTGGTGCTCGCCGTGGAGGTCCGCGCCAACGTCCTGCCCGTATACGATTCCACCGCCATCCATGCGCGCGCTGCCGTCGACTGGATGCTGGCCGAGGAAGAAGAGGCGCGAGCCGCGGCCTGACCTCTCGCGTAGGCTCTGGGGAGCGACTATCTCGGTTCGGTGAGTAAAGCCGACCGTCCCGATCATCCTGGATCCGCCCAGCGCTTCAACGAAGAGCAGGCGACTTATGCCGTGCGTGGGTCCGACCAGCCGGACCTGGACAAGGGCGTCGCGGCGATCCGCGAGGTGCTGAAGACACTTCCGGTTCGCCCCGGTGTCTATCGCATGCAGGATGCGCGCGGCGACGTCCTCTACGTCGGCAAGGCGCGTGCGCTGAAGAACCGAGTCACGAACTACACCCAGGTTGCCAAGCTTCCGAAGCGGCTTCAGCGCATGGTGGCGCAGACGCGATCGATGACCGTCGTGACTACGCGAACGGAAGCGGAAGCGCTTTTGCTCGAAGCCCAACTCATCAAGCGCTTTCGACCGCCATACAATGTGCTTCTCCGTGACGATAAGAGCTTCCCGTTTATCTTGCTTCGGGAGGATCATGAGTTCCCGCGCGTCCAGAAGCATCGGGGCGCGAGGAGGATCAAAGGTCAGTATTACGGCCCTTTCGCAAGCGCCGGATCGGTCACTCGAACTCTTAACGCTCTGCAGAAGCTCTTTCTTCTAAGAAGTTGTTCGGACAGCTTTTTCGAAAATCGAAGCCGGCCGTGCCTGCTCTATCAGATCAAGCGCTGCTCGGCGCCGTGCGTCGGACGCATCGGTAAGGACGACTATGGCGAGCTGGTCGGCGAGGCGAAGGAGTTCCTTGCGGGGAAGTCGACCGGAGTCCAGGCTCGCCTAAGCAAGCAGATGGCCGCGGCGGCCGAGAAGCAGGATTATGAGCTCGCCGCGGTTTATCGCGATCGGCTACGTGCACTGACCTATATTCAAGGCAGTCAGACCGTCCACGCCGAGGGCCTGGGCGACGCAGATGTCTTCGCGCTCGCCTGCAAGGCTGGCACGATCTCAATCCAGGCCTTCTTCATTCGCGGGGGGCAGAATTGGGGCCATCGCGCTTTCTTCCCTGCGCATGTAAACGAAGTACCGGAAGCTGAGGTATTCTCGAGCTTTCTTGTCCAGTTCTACGAAGACATGCCTCCCCCCAGGCGGATTCTCGTCGATCGTGATCTGCCCGATGCGGCACTCCTAGAGGAAGCGCTATCCGCGCGGGCCGACCGCAAGGTCGTGATCGAGCGGCCGCAACGCGGTGCGCGGCGCAAGCTCCTCGAACAGGCTCAGCGGAACGCCGAGGAAGCGCTCGACCGGCGCCTGGCCGAGACGACCACCCAGGGAAAGATCCTGCGCGAGCTCGCGGATACGTTCGAGCTGGCCGATGTGCCCAAGAGGATCGAGGTTTACGACAACAGCCACATCATGGGCACGAACGCTACGGGTGCGATGATCGTCGCCGGGCCCGAGGGCTTCCGCAAGAACAGCTATCGCAAGTTCAATATCAAGCGGAAGGAAACCCAGCCCGGCGACGACTTCGCAATGATGCGTGAGGTGTTGGAGCGGCGCTTCGCCAGGTTGGAGAAGGAAGACCCGGACCGAGCCAGCGGCGAATGGCCCGACTTGTTGCTGATCGACGGCGGCAAGGGCCAGCTGTCCGCGGTGTGCGAGGTCATGGAAGACGCCGGTGTCCACGACGTGCCGGTCGTGGGCGTTGCCAAGGGCCCACACCATGGCCGTGAGGGACGGGAGGTATTCCATCTCCCCGGCGGCCGAGAGATCACGCTGCCCCCGAATTCCGCTTTATTGTTCTATCTCCAGCGCTTGCGGGACGAAGCTCACAGGTTTGCGATCGGTACGCACCGAGCGAAACGGGCCAAAAGCCTGACCACATCGACGCTCGATGAAGTCCCCGGCATCGGCCCGAACCGCAAGCGAGCCCTGCTCATGCACTTTGGCACGGCGCGAGCGGTCAAAGGGGCGGCACTCGAGGACCTCGAAAAAGCGCCCGGCATCAGCAAGGCGATGGCCCGTCAACTCTACGACTATTTCCATCCGCGCGGATGAGATTCGAGACCGCCGCTATCGTCTGTGCCCTGCGCAATCATGGGGAGCATGGCGCGGTCGTCAGGCTGATGACGCCGGATCACGGCCTCCAGGCGGCCTACGTCCGTGGGGCGCGAGGCAAGCGAATGCGGCCCGTGCTGTTGGCAGGCAACTTCGTGCAGGCGCAAATCTCGGCGCGGACGGAATCGCAGCTTCCGCAGGCCGCGGTCGAGCTAGTGCACAGCCGAGGGCCACTTTATTCCGAACCCCTTCCGGCGGCCGCGATCGAATGGGTGACCGCGCTTACGGCGACGGCCCTCCCGGAAGGCCAAGCCTATCCCAACCTCTATTCTGCCCTCGATGCCG
>JBKPJK010000174.1:0-2436 GCA_046730635.1 Pseudomonadota bacterium
ATTATCGCGGATCGTTCAACGCACTTACGTCGCCACCACCTCATCGACTTCGGTTTCCGCGCCATCGCCGCCCCGGCGCAGTTCAAGCGCCACTGAATTCCAGCGTCGCGGAACGCGATGGGACAGGGCTCAAGCCACTACGGACTCTGACTCCGTCAATCGTGGTTCGAATCCACGCGGGGCATCCAAGACTTCTTCCGCGCGCGTCGTTCGTCGTTGTCCGGGCCATCAGGCGCTTGACTGCCAAGGCGTCAAGCGCGTGCGGACGCCTCCCGGAGGCCGGCCTTTAGAAGCCTGAGATAGACCCTCCCGACCGGCACGCGCTTGCCCGACCGAAGGAGCACTTCCGAAGGGCTGAATCGAGACGTTTTCAGTTCGCTGATCGCTGAGCGGCGGACGAGCCACCCGCGGTGGACGCGCACGAACTGGCCCGGCTCGACGCGGCTCTCGAACTGGCGGATGGATCCCCGCATCAAGTGCGCTCCGCGCGTTGTGTGGACCGCGACGTAATCGTCCTCGGAGCTGACGCAGTCGATGGTCTCGACGGGAACGCGTAGAAGTCCGCCTGCCCCCCGAAGCCAAAATTCAGTCTCATACGGGGTTCCGTTCCGCTCCCCCGCGTGAGCTCGAAGGTTCCGAACGACTTCTTTCATTTCGCCGAGCCGCTGCTCCGCGGTCGCTGCCAGCCGCTGCTTGCGAGCTCGACTGAGCGCAGCGGACAACCGATCGCGCTCCACCGGCTTGAGAAGATAATCGACTACGGCACTGTCGAATGCCCGCACCGCATAATGATCGAACGCCGTGACGAAGATGACTGCCGGCGGGTCGGGCCGATCCGCGAGAGCTTCGATAACTTCGAAGCCGTCGCCGTCACGCATCCTGATGTCGAGCAGAACTGCATCGGGCGAAAGGCCCTTGATCGACGAGATTGCCTCCTCGCACGAATTGGCTTCTCCGACATGCTCGACGTAGGCGATGGACCGCAGCAGCAGCTTGAGGCGGCGCAATGCCAGCTTTTCGTCGTCGACCGTCAAAACCCTGAGCGAATTCATGACAGCTCCAAGGGAAGGGCGAGGGTCACCCTGAAGCTCCCGTCCTCCATTCTGCCGGCGAGCACTTCGGATGCGTTCTCGCCATAAATGAGTCGCAGGCGCTCGCGAACGTTGCCGAGACCAATGCCGTTGCCTGAGGCCTTCGGCGCCTTTCCTTTGCCACTGTCGACGACTTCCAGAAGCAATTTGCCGTTTTCGGACCGTGCCGCGATGCGCACGCTTGCCGGTGGCGACCCTGCCACGCCGAACTTCACGGCATTCTCCACCACCGGCTGGAGAATCAGCGTCGGCAGTTTGGCAGTCTCGACGTGCTGAGCGACGTCGATTGTCACCGTCAGGTCGTCGTATCGCAGCTGCTCGATTTCGAGATAGGCCTGCTGCAGCTGCACTTCCGCCCAAAGCGGGATCTTGTCAGTCGGATCGGCGGCGAGGCCTAGACGCAGAAACCGCGCGAGCTTGGTCACCATCTCGTCGGCCCGGTCGATCTTCCGATCCAGAATCAGCGCTGCGACGGAATTGAGGCTGTTGAACAGGAAATGCGGGTTGATCTGTGAATGAAGCGCACGGAGCTGTGCGATGTGCGCCCGCTCGCGCACCTCCGCCGCCCTCCGTTGCTCATCCTGCACATCGAAGCTGTAGGAGATCGCCAGGTACGTGCCGGCCCAAGCCATGAAGAACCAGGTCCAGAATGCGTTCATGCGCACCGCCTGAGCCCACGTGAGGCTCTCGAGGCTTAGTGTCGGGTCCACGGCCGCTTCAGCGAAGAAGACGATCCATGCGAACGTTTCGGCAGCGATCGGGGCGCCGATCGCAAGCGCGATGAGCCGCTTGCGGATGGTCGGCAAACGGGAAAGCAACATGTGGATGCCGAACGAGAAGAGAAGCCCCACGAGCAGCTCAGCCAGCCGAATTGCAATGATGCGGGACAGGAAGTGATTGCCTGAAAGCGCGGTCCCAAGCGTCAACAAGATATAGTTCGAAACCCAGAAGATCGCAGTCAGCCACACGACGGCGCGCACGCGCTGCTCACCCATCGCCTTCACCGGAGATTCCCGGTCAAGAACTTCTGCGTGCCGCCTGCCTAGTGACAAACTTGCCATAGTTCGCGGAAAATGAGCTGATCGGGGGGCCTTGTCGATTGGCGTTCAGCCGCAGCCAAGCGACGTTCGACCGCTAGCGCGGCGCTTGGGCGACACGGATCGGCCCTGCGGCGGCAAGTGTCTTCATAGCATCACCGTAGGTTCCGCAAGAACACCTGCATGAAGGGGGAACTTCATATGCAGGGGACGCAAGTCGCCGGGGTCTTACCGGCGGCGCTCGTCGGCGTCGTCAGCGCATGCGCGTACGCGGTGCACTTCGCGGCGCCCAACATTCCCGTCGCGCC
>JBKPJK010000175.1:0-1653 GCA_046730635.1 Pseudomonadota bacterium
CTCATGCCGCGCAGCTATCGCCACACCTCGCTTCCGCCGCCCTATCTGAAACGCGTGTGGATCGACGAAGAACGGATCCCTGACCGCGAGGCCTATCCCTTTTGCCTGCCGATGTTCCGCGAGCCGAATTTCGAGCTCGAATTTGAAACGCCCGTCACCATCATCGTCGGGGAAAACGGCACCGGGAAGTCGACCCTCCTTGAAGGTATCGCCGCACTCGCTGGGTTCGATGAGGCGGGCGGCGGGCCGGGCTATCGTCCGGTCGACCACAGCAACGCGCTGGAGGAAAATGGCGGTTTGCTTGCGCAGGCGATGAAGGCGAGCTGGTTGCCCAAGGTCGGTCAGGGTTGGTTCTTCCGCGCCGAAAGCTTCTTCTCGATCGCGCGCTATCTCGACGATGCGGCGCGGGAGAGCGGCGAACTCGGACCCGACTTCCTTTCGCACTCGCACGGCGAAGGCTTCATGGGTTTCTTCGACGAGCGCTGCCAGTCGCCCGGCATGTTCTTCTTCGACGAGCCTGAAAGCGCCCTCTCCATGTCGCGCCAGTTCGAATTCCTGAAGCTACTCAAGCGCATGCAGGACGCGGGCAACAGCCAGGTGATCATTGGCCACGCACTCGCCGATCCTCATGGCCCTTCCCGACGCCCGGCTGCTGCGGCTCGAGAAATACGGACTGCGCCCGGTCACGCTCGAGGACACCGACCATTATCGGATGATGCGCGAGTTCATCCTCGACCCGCACGGCACCGTCGACCTGATGCTGTGGGAGTGATCCAACCGAGCACCGCGGCCTTCTCCACCGACGCTTCATTGCCGAGCCGCGCCCCCTCCGCCTCGTGGCCCGATGTAATTCGCCTCCGGAATGATTACCTAGGCACAGGATTGGAGACCGAATGGGCCGGCTGGTAAAGAACGACAGGACTCTCAAGGCGCTGAATGAGGAACGCGATCACCTCGCGATCCAGATCAGCCTGCAGGACGATGCCGAAACGCCGAACCCGGCCCGGCTCGCCGCGCTGCGCCAGAAGCTGACCATTCTGGAGCACCGCATTGCCCAGTACCGGCCGGTCGACGGCTGACGCCGCTTTGAAAGGCGCGCGGCCTAGCACCACGGCTGCCGCTTTGCGCCGTCATAGCTTCGCGCGAGGCCCGCACCGACCATGATCTCGGCGAGGTCGGTCGCGGCCGATCCGAGCTTCGCGTCGTCCACGCGGCGCGGGGTTCGGAGCTCCCCTGCGAAGGCAGGCGTCCAGCCCAAGCAAAGAATCTGGGCTCCTGCCTTCGCAGGAGAGCAGTCTAGTGCGCCTCCTGGCCGCGAGCGTGGCTGGAAGCGGTGACGGATGCAGTCTCGAGATTGGCGCGGGGCACTGCGAAGATCGGTGAAGATCGGTTATCGGCCTTCGACTTGGACGTTGCCGGTTTAGTTGAACGGCACAGGGTGAAAGGGCGAGCCAATGAACGACGATATCAGCATCTTCGGCCAGGCCAGCCCCCGCGCCCACTATGTCCCGGCTCTTGGCCACGCCGGGCTCGACTTCACCTCCGGGCAGCTGCCGTTCCTGGCCGACGGCAGCCATGGCGCCGATCGCCCGTTCGACGAGCAGGCGCGCCAGGTGCTCGACAATCTCGATCGCGTGCTCACCGCTGCCGGCA
>JBKPJK010000176.1:0-1801 GCA_046730635.1 Pseudomonadota bacterium
GGCGAGGATCGCGTCGTCAATGTCGTGCTGCCTGACGATTATGCGAAGAAGCCGAAGGCCCGATATCCCGTGCTCTACCTCATCGACGGGGGCGTGGATCAGGACCTGATCCACGTTTCGGGCACGGAGAAGCTTAACGCCACGTGGGGTCGGTCGGCGGACTCCATCATCGTCGGCATTGCGACCAAGGACCGGCGGAGCGAGCTGGTCGGTCCGACGGCAGATCCCGAGACGCTGAGGCAATACCCGACCGCCGGACACTCGGCGACCTTCCGCGCCTTCATCCGCGACGAGGTCAAGCCGTTCGTCACGAGGTCGTTCCGGACCAATGGCGAAAGCGCGGTCATCGGCGAGTCGCTTGCAGGATTGTTCATCGTCGAGACGTTTCTGGAGGAACCCGGCTTGTTCGGAGCATATGGCGCGGTGAGCCCGAGCACCTGGTGGGACAAGGAAGCGCTGTCGATCAGCGCCGGCGCGCGCGTCGGCTCAGCTCAAGCTTCGCATCCCTTTTATCTGGCGGTCGGCAATGAAGGGCCAGAGGTGGCGCGGGCCGACGGACGCATAGTCTCGGCCATTCAGGGTCGTGTCCGTCGCTGGTGCTATGCCGAGCACCCGGACTTGGTCCACTCGACAATCTACCACTCGGTCGGGCCTGAACTGTTGCAATTCGTGCTCCCTCCGGCGCAAGCACCGTCGCCAGAATTCAGTTTCGAGGTTCGATGCTCAAGACAATCCTGATCGCCAATCGCGGGGAGATTGCGCCTTCTCGTCATGCCGGACTTGATCCGGCATCCGCCTTGTTCTTCGCCAGCCTCGAAGGCAGGCGGATCCCGGGTCAAACCCGGGATGACAGTTGAGAGCGTCCCTGATGTTCAAAAAGATTCTCATAGCGAACAGGGGCGAAATCGCGTGCCGCGTCATCCGCACCGCGCGACGCATGGGCATCAAGACGGTCGCCGTCTATTCCGACGCCGACGCCCGCGCACCGCACGTGAAGATGGCCGACGAGGCGGTTCGGATCGGGCCGCCGCCGGCGTCCGAATCCTATCTCAAGGCCGAGCTGATCATCGACGCGTGCAAGGCGACCGGCGCCGAGGCAGTGCATCCGGGCTACGGCTTCCTTTCGGAGCGCACGACCTTCGCCGAGGCTCTCGAGAAGGCCGGCATCACCTTCATCGGGCCGCCGCCCAAGGCGATCGCCGCGATGGGCGACAAGATCGAATCCAAGAAGCTCGCGCAGAAGGCGGGCGTCAACGTCGTTCCCGGCTATCTCGGCGACATCGCGACGACTGACGAGGCGGTGAAGATCGCTGCCGACATCGGCTACCCGGTCATGATGAAGGCCTCGGCCGGCGGCGGCGGCAAGGGGATGCGCCTCGCCTGGTCCGAAAAGGACGTGCGCGACGGTTTCGAATCCGTGAAGCGCGAGGGCCTCAATAGCTTCGGCGACGACCGCGTGTTCATCGAGAAGTTCATCGAGCAGCCGCGGCACATCGAGATCCAGGTGCTCGGCGACCAGCACGGCAACATCCTCTACCTCGGCGAACGCGAATGCTCGATCCAGCGTCGCCACCAGAAGGTGGTCGAGGAAGCGCCGTCGCCCTTCGTCACGCCGGAGATGCGGCGCGCGATGGGCGAGCAGGCCGTCGCGCTGGCGCGGGCGGTGGGATACTACTCGGCAGGCACGGTCGAGCTGATCGTCTCGGGCGCGGACCCCTCCGGCAAGAGCTTCTACTTCCTCGAGATGAACACTCGGCTGCAGGTCGAGCATCCGGTGACTGAGGAAGTAACGGGCCTCGAC
>JBKPJK010000177.1:0-3867 GCA_046730635.1 Pseudomonadota bacterium
GCCAAGCTCTGCTGCATGGAGAGCCTGGCGCTGAAAATTCAAATCCTTCAGCAGCTTGCCGTGTGTCTTTCCCGAACGTCCGTAGACCGGGTCGCCGACGAGAGGATGTCCGATCGAAGCCATGTGAACCCGGACCTGGTGCGTCCGGCCGGTTTCCAGCCGGCATTCAACCACTGCGGCATCCTTCAGGATGTTCAGCCGCCTCCAATGGGTCACGGCCCTCTTTCCTCGATTGCCCTCGACGATCGCGATCTTCTTCCGGTTGGTGGCAGAGCGCGCGAGCGGCGCATCCACCTTGCCTTCGTTCGCTCGAGGAACCCCGGAGACGATCGCCAAGTAGCGCCGATCGATCGAATGCGCCGCAAATTGCTTCGCCAGGCCCTCATGAGCGACATCGGTTTTCGCGACTACGAGCAGCCCGGAGGTATCTTTGTCGATGCGATGGACGATGCCCGGCCGGGCCACACCACCGATCCCGGATAAGTTGCCGGCACAATGATGGAGGAGCGCATTGACCAGCGTCCCGTCCAGATTTCCCGCAGCCGGGTGGACCACCAAGCCGGCCGGCTTGTCGACGATCAACAGATGCTCGTCCTCGAAGACGATCTTCAGCGGAATGTCCTGCGGCTCGTTGTGCGCCGGGCGTGCCTCGGGGACCATGAGACGGAAGCTCTCGCTTCCCTGCACCTTGATCGCCGGATCCCGAAGCGGTTTGCCCGATGTCTCGAGCGCCCCGCCGCGGATGAGAGTTTTTAGCCGTTCGCGCGAAAGCGTCGGCACTGCGTCGGCAAGCGCACGGTCGAGGCGCCAGCCCGCGTGGGCAGGCTGCAGGCGAATATCGATCGTCTGACTACCCCCCACGAATAGGAATATGGGTTGGAACGGCCGCGTTTCAATGCTTGCGTTGGTAAACACCTCTTAACCTTGTCTGATGTTTAAGACTGTCCCATGGACACTGACGTCATGAACCCGGCCGACCTTGCTGCCTTGCTTTGCTCGCGGCTTTGCCACGACCTCATGTCGCCCGTCGGGGCGCTCAACAACGGCATCGAGCTCCTCGCGGACGAGCACGACCCGGAGATGCGCGAGAAGTGCCTTGAACTGCTCGCAGACAGTGCTCGTGCGTCGGCCAACAAGCTGAAATTCTTTCGTCTCGCTTTCGGCGCGGCGGGTGGCTTCGGCGAGGAAGTCGACACGCTGGAGGCGCAGGCTGCGCTCGAAGGCGTGTTCGGACCCGAGCGCAGGATCGAGCTCGGCTGGGTGGTGGACGAAGGCAAGCTCCCCAAGGGCGCAGTGAAGCTCCTGCTGAACCTCGGGCTGCTCGCCGGCGATGCGCTGGTCCGCGGGGGAAGACTCGATGTGGGTGCTGAGAGCCGTGACGGCGAGGTCGAACTGGTGATCCGTGCCGAAGGTCCCCGCATCCTCCTCGACCCGGTCCTTCGCGAGACCCTGACTCGTGGCGGCAGTCACGGTAGTATCGAACCGCGCGCGGCGGGCGCCTGGCTTGCGCATAATCTCGCGGCCGAAGCGGGTGGGTCGATCCAGATTTCCGATGCTTCCAATGCGGTGCTCCTCATTGGCGCGACCGTTCCTCGCCAGGCGGCTGCCGCCTAGCTGCCGTTCGCTGCGTCAAGGATAACGCAGCTTTAACTCCTCGCCGCGTAAGGCCCTTGCATTGCAGAGCTGGGGACCTTTCGGGCCGATGGACGATTTGATTGCCGATTTCGTAGCCGAATGCCGCGAAATGCTCGAAGCTCTGGGCGGCGAGATCGTGGCCTGGGAGGCGCAGCCTGACGACCGCGCGCGGCTCGATAGCATTTTCCGCTTCGTTCACACGGTGAAGGGCAATTGCGGCTTTTTCGAATTCCCGCGGCTCGAGGCGCTGAGCCACGCGGCCGAGGACGCACTCGCCGATGTTCGTGCCGGCCGGCGGGTACCCGACGGCGCGCTTGTCACTGCCGTCCTGGGGATCATCGATCGGATTGCCGAAATGGTCGCCGCTATTGAAGCGGGTGAAGAATTGCCTGCCGGCGACGATAGCGCCCTGATCGATGCGCTCGCCCCTGGCGCGGAAACCACCGCTCCCGTGGCTGCCGCCATCGTTGAAGGCGGCAAGGCGTCGGCAGCGCCTCGGACGATCCGACTGTCAGTGGAGCTCCTCGACCGAGTGATGAGCACCGTGTCCGACATGGTGCTCGCGAGGAACGAGCTTGCGCGACGCCTTCGTGAATCGCCCACCGACGTTTCGGTCGACGGGGCATTCGAGCGACTCTCGGCGATCATCGCGGAAATGCGCGACGCGATCACTCGCACGCGCATGCAGCGGATCGAGAACCTGTTCGTCGGGCTGCCGAGGATGGTCCGGGACCTTTCGGCGGAGCTCGGCAAGCAGGTGTTGGTGGACGTCGAGGGCGGCGACGTCGAGCTCGATCGCGAAATGATCGAGATGATCCGCGACCCCCTCACGCACATCATCCGCAATGCAGTCGATCATGGGATCGAGAAGCCGGCTGAACGCCTGAAAGCCGGGAAGCGCGAAATCGGCCTTCTGTGCGTCTCGGCTCGGCAGTCGGGGAACCAGATCCTCATCGATATCCAAGACGACGGGCGCGGCATCGACGGCAAGAAGCTCGTCGAAAAAGCCATCGCCAATGGGGTGATCGAAAAATCGGACGCCGGCCAGCTCTCTCTACGCGAGCAGCTTGCCCTGATCTTCGAACCGGGGATCTCGACCGCGAAGGAAGTGACGGCGATCTCCGGCCGCGGCGTCGGAATGGACGTGGTCCGCTCCAACGTCGAGCGCATCGGGGGCATCGTCGAGGTCGACAGCCGTCCGGGCGAGGGGACGCGCATGACCCTGCGCGTGCCTTTGACACTGACGATCATTCCCGCACTAACCGTTTCGATCGGGACCCAGCATTTCGCGATCCCGAGATCCGCGATCGAGGAGATCGTCCGCGCGAACGGAGAGTCCGTAACCCTTGAGCATGTCGGCGGTGCGGGTGTGGCAACGATCCGCGGCAGGCGCGTGCCCCAGGTCTCACTTGCCGGGATTCTTGGGCTCGAGAGCGATGTGAATGCCAAAGACCGCACCCTCATCGTGCTCCGTCCGGCGGGCGGCGACGTCTACGCACTCTCGGTCGACAGAATTCATGATCATGAGGAGCTGGTGGTGAAGCCGGCTGCCCCGGCCGTCATGGCCACCGGACTCTATGCCGGAACCACGCTTGCCGACGACGGAAGCCCGATCCTCCTGTTCGATCCTGCGGGACTGGCGGAGGTCGGCGGCGTCCGGCTCGAGGCGCAGGAGCGAGCCGCTCGGATCGCCGAGGGAGCCGATACCATCACGGCCCAGGCCACGCCGGTCCTTCTGTTCCGCGGCCTCGACGGTGCCCGGAAGGCGCTTCGCCTGGCCGTCGTCGACCGGATCGAGGAAGTACCGGCGGACGCCATCCGCGAGGCAGCCGGACAGCTGCGCGTGCAAGTCGGCGATGCGATCCTGCCGCTCGGTGGTGCGTCCGGTGCCGATCTTCCCAAGGACAAGGTGCGCCTGTTCCGGCTGAACGACGGTCGACACGAGCTGGGCTACGCCTTCGCTGAGGTCCTCGACTTCGCTGCCATCGAGAACGACGTCATTCATGCGGAGCGCCCTGGCGAGGTCAGTGGCGTGTCTCTGATCAATGACGAGCCTGCCGAGCTCATCGACGCTCACTGGCTGTTCGCGCAATATGTCGGCTCAGCCGCCCGCAAGTCTGAGGAACTCGTATGCCTGGTTCCCGGCTCGGACCCCTGGATGCAGAACATGCTTCGGCCTCTCGTTGAAGCGGCTGGCTACAAAGTCATCGACGAGACCGAAGACGAGAAAGC
>JBKPJK010000178.1:0-2286 GCA_046730635.1 Pseudomonadota bacterium
AGGGCAATCCAGCTCTTGCGGCGACCGATGCGTTCAAGACCAGGAATCTGGACCCTGTCGACGACCGGCGACCACAGAAATTTGAATGAGTAAGCGAGACCGATCCACGAGAAGATGCCGATAGTCGCAAGCTTGACGCCGACTTCGCCGAGCCAGGCGGTAAGAGTTCCGATGAGGAGAGCAAACGGCAGGCCCGACGAGAATCCAAAGGCAAGCATCGTCGCGGATTTGCGGGTCGCGAGCGCCGCCTTGAGCAGTTTCCAACCCTTCGGACGTGTCGCTGCCACCGTTCCCCTCCGTGTGCCCCAGGTTTTCCTGCGAAGGCAGGAATCCAGTCGTTTACGAGCGCTGCGCTCCTGCCTTCGCAGGAGCACCCTAACCTTGTTTCAACCGAAGCCTAGCCCCGTGATGAACGGCCGGTCGGCTCAACCGTTCTCGTCGACGGCGATGAACAGCTCGACGCCCTTCGGCGGCTTCACCTTCTGGCCCTGCAAATGACGATCGACGCATTCGATCGCCTTGCACAGCTGCCGCGGGTTGTAGGGCTTGCGGACGCAGCCGATGGCGATCTCGCGGGCGCCTTCATACTCATGGCCGGTTGCAAAGAGCGTGGGGATGCCCTTCTCTTTCGCGGCATGCGCAAGGTCGATGCCGGTACGCTCGCCCGTCAGCCGCACGTCGCTGAGGATCAGATGCACCTCTTCCCGCTCCAGCACATCGAGCGCTTCGTCGAGATCGTCGACGGTCGCGACGATTTCGTACCCGGCGTCGCCGAGGACGTTTTCATTGTCGAACGCGGTCAACGGCTCATCCTCCACGATGAGGATGCGCTTGACGACCTGCTTACGCTTCCCGAACAGCATCGATACTCCAGCCTATGACTCCGCCCCCGAAACAACCGAAGCAACGAACGAAGCGCGAACCGTTTCCTCGCCGTCCACGCACGAACGGCCGCGTCGTGGCAAAGACGCCACAGCCTCGCGACGAAGGCGGTCCGCAGCGCATCGCCAAGCTCCTCGCGCGCGCCGGAATCGCGTCCCGACGCGAAATCGAGCGGATGATCGCCGAAGGGCGCATCGCACTCAATGGCGAAAAGATCACCACGCCGGCGACATTGCTTACGGACGTCGCGGGGCTGACGGTCGACGGCAGGCCGGTGCGGCCCGCGAAGGCGACGCGGCTCTATCGTTTCTACAAGCCGCCGGCGACGTTGACGGCCGAGCACGATCCCAAGGGTAGAGCGACGATTTACGACCGGCTGCCGAAGGGCTTGCCGAGGCTCGTTCCGGTCGGCCGCCTCGACTTCATGACGGAGGGGCTTTTGCTCCTCACCAACGACGGCGAGCTGAAGCGCCAGCTCGAGCTTCCGCGCACCGGTGTCGTCCGATCATACCGCGCGCGCGCATTCGGCGACGTTACCCAGGCGCAGCTGGAACAGCTTGCCGAGGGAGTCACGATCGAAGGGATCCAGTACGGATCGATCAACGCCAATCTGGAACGGCGCACCGGCCGGAATTGCTGGATCGAAATGAGCCTGACCGAAGGCAAGAACCGGGAGGTGAGGCGCGTCCTGGCGCATCTTGGGATGCAGGTGTCGCGGCTGATCCGCACCGCCTACGGCCCCTTCACGCTCGAAGGGCTCGAGCCCGGCCACGTCGACGAGATCGATCCGGCGGAGCTGGAGCAGTTCCGCAGATCGCTCAAGTGAGGATCATTGCCGGTAAATGGCGCGGGCGCACGATCGAGGCGCCGCCCGGACAGGCAACGCGGCCGACCGCCGATCGGGTTCGCGAGACTTTGTTTTCCATGCTCGCGAGCCGACTCGGTTCGTTCGAGGACTTGCGCGTGGCGGATCTGTTTGCAGGCAGCGGCGCGCTCGGTCTCGAGGCGCTTTCGCGGGGTGCCGCGCACACCACGTTCGTCGAAAGCGACGCGAAAGCGGCCGCCGTGATCCGCCGCAATACCGAAAAACTAGGAGCTACGGTGCAGGTCCTCGGCAGCTCGGCCCTTACCCTGCCCCGCTCGCAACCGTTCGATCTTGTCTTCGCGGACCCGCCTTACGGCCAGGGCGCCGGGTCGGCGATCGTGAGTTCCGTCGAACAGGCCGGCTGGCTCGCGGCCGGCGGCTGGATGAGCGTCGAGACCAGCCGCGCCGATGAAGTGGATCCCGGCGGGCTGGTCGTCGAGGCGATGCGCGACGTGGGTCGCGCGCGCCTTACGCTGCTGCGGAGGCCTTAGCCGCCTTCCTGATCTCGTCGATCTCGGTGCTGAGGCGGCGCCCTACAG
>JBKPJK010000179.1:0-5692 GCA_046730635.1 Pseudomonadota bacterium
GGCCCCGACGGGCCCGAGCCGAGTTCCGGGGACGCCTCCGGCGACGACCCGAGCCCGGGCCCATGGGGCGAGGCTCCGCGCCGGCGCCGGCCCTCTCTCGGCGCGGGGGCGAATGTCACCTCGCTCGATGAGATCCTGCGCAAACGCTTCGCCCGTTTCGGCGGCGGCGGCGGCGGCCTTCCAGGACGTCCGGACAGGTCGCTGATCCTCTGGGCAGTCCTCGGCTTCTTCCTGATCTGGCTGGTGGTCACGTCGATGCATTCGATTTCGCCCGGCCAGCGCGGAGTGGTCACCCGCTTCGGCCGTTACAGCAGCACTCTGGGGCCGGGCGTCAGCTTCACCCTCCCAGCACCGATCGACCGAGTGAAGAAGATCGACGTCGAGAATATCCGTACGATCGATATAGGCTCGGACGACAGCAACGACCTGATGCTGACGGGCGATCAAAACCTGATCGACATCGCTTATTCGGTCCGGTGGAACATCCGCACGCCGGAGCTTTACCTGTTCCAGCTCGCGCAGCCGGACGAGACCATTCGCGAGGTCGCCGAAAGCGCGATGCGCTCGGTCGTAAGCCGCGTGACACTCAACGACGCGATGGGCGACCGGCGGGCGGAGATCGAGGAGCAGGTCGCCGAAAGCATGCAGCGCATCCTCGATTCCTATCGCTCCGGCATCCAGGTGCAGGGCATCGCCATCAAGCAGGCCGATCCGCCCGAGGCCGTGAACGATGCGTTCAAGAAAGTGACGGCGTCCCAGCAACAGGCCCAGTCGTTCATCAACAACGCCAATGCCTATGCGCTGCAGCTGGGCCAGAAGGCGCAGGGCGACGCGACCGCGTTCGACAAGGTCTATGAGCAGTACAAGCTTGCGCCCGAAGTGACCCGCCGCCGCATGTACTACGAGACGATGGAGCAGGTGCTCTCGAAGGTCGACAAGACCATCGTCGAAACGCCCGGCGTCACGCCCTATCTGCCGCTTCCGCAGGTGCAGAAATCGGTCCAGCAGCCGCAGCAGCAGGGGCAGCAGCAATGAGCTTCGTTCGCAATCGCCCGCTCGCCTCGGCGATCATCCTTTTCCTGCTGCTCGTCGTTGTGCTGATGAGCTTCCCGATCGTGCCCGAGACCAAGCAGGCGGTGATCGTTCGCTTCGGCAAACCGGTCGCAGTCCTCAACCAGTATGAGGCGGGGCGTCCGATCGGTTCCGCAGGCGCCGGAATCAGCTTCCGGATTCCGTTCGTCGACCAGCTCGTCTGGATCGACAAGCGCGTGCAGGATGTCGACATGCAGCGCCAGCAGGTCATCTCGACCGACCAGCGCCGCCTCGAGGTGGATGCGTTCGCCCGATATAGGATCGTCGATCCGCTGCTCATGTATATCCGCGCCGGCACCGAGCAGCAGCTCACCGAGCAGCTGCGCCCGATTCTCGGTTCCGAAGTGCGCAACGAGCTTGGGCGCATCGAGTTCGCCTCACTTCTGACCCCAGAACGCCAGGGGATCATGGACAGCGTTCGCACGTCCCTCAACAAGATCGCGCGCCAATATGGCGTCGAGGTGCTCGACGTGCGCATCAAGCGCACCGATCTGCCCGATGGGGCGCCGCTCTCGGCAGCCTTCGATCGGATGCGCACCGCGCGAGAGCAGGAGGCGCGCTCGATCCTCGCAGAGGGCGCGAAGCAGGCTCAGATCATCCGCGCCCAGGCGGACGCCGACGCGGCGCGGGTTTATGCGGCAAGTTTCGGCAAAGATCCGGAATTCTACGACTTTTATCGAGCGATGCAGTCCTATCAGACGACCTTCGTCGGTGATGGGCAGGAGCGAACCGCGCCCACGACCATCATCTTGTCGCCGCAAAATGACTATCTGAAGGAATTCACTGGACGCTCTCGCTAGTCTCCGCCTGACGCGCTTGATGCAACCCATGCGTTCAATGGGCATTCAGCCGCGGCGGCGATTAGCGCCTTGCGTCCCGAGCCAATTGATGGAGTATCGATGAGACCGAAGGAGTCCGGAAAAGTGCGCTACGCCTATGGGGTCGCCATGGCCCTGCTCTTGGGGGGAACGGCATTCTCTCTCGCCACTGGGCAAGCGGGCGCTCAGGTTGCGCAGAATGCGCCAGGCACCGCGGCGCTTGCCCCGCGCGCGGGCGCACCGATGTCCTTTGCCGATCTCGTTGCCAAGCTTCAGCCCGCGGTGGTCAATATCTCCACGAAGCAACGGGTGCCGGTGAAGCAGCAGGCCGATCCGTTCGAGGAGTTCTTCCGCCGCTTCGGAAGCCCGGTCGGCCCCGACCAGCAGGGCGGAGGCGATAGCGGCAGCCAGGGCGGCGCTCAGCCGCGCACGCGGGAAGCAGGCTCGCTCGGCTCGGGCTTCATCATTTCGCCGGACGGCTACATCGTCACGAACAACCACCTGATACAGGGGCTGACCGGCACCGGCACGGTCGACACGGTCACCGTCACCACCATCGATCGCAAGGAATATCCGGCGCGCATCGTAGGCCGCGACGAAACCTCCGACCTCGCGCTCCTTAAGATCGACGGCCGCAACCTCCCGTTCGTCCAGTGGGGCGATAGCACCAAGTCCCGCGTCGGCGACTGGGTCATCGCGATCGGCGACCCGTATGGCGTCGGCAGCACGGTCACCGCCGGCATCATCTCGGCCTTGCATCGGGCGATCACCAACGTGGGCGCCTACGACCGGTATATTCAGACGGACGCCGCCATCAACATGGGGAACAGCGGCGGCCCGATGTTCGACCTCAACGGCAACGTCATCGGCATCAACTCGGCGCTGATCTCGCCGACCGGCGCTTCGGTCGGCATTGGCCTCGCCATCCCGACCGAACTCGCCAAGCCGGTCATCGATGCGCTCATGAAGGGCCAGCGTCCGCAGCGCGGCTATCTCGGCGTCGGGCTCCAGCCGGTGGACGAGGACGTGGCTCCGGCCCTCGGTATTCCCAAGGACAGCGGCGAGATCGTTCGGTCGATCGTTCCCAACGGACCGGCGGCCCGCGCGGGCCTCGTCCAGGGCGACGTGATCGTCCGCGTGAACAACCAGCCGGTCACTCCCGACCAGACCGTCTCCTATCTTGTTGCGAACACCCCCGTCGGCTCGCGCGTCCCGCTCGAGATCCTCCGCGGCGGCAAGCGCGCGACCGTCTACGTCCAGGTCGCCGAACGTCCGACCGAGGAGGCTCTCGCGAAGATCAGCGGCGGCGGCGCCGACAATCAGCCGGGTGCGCCGGGGACCTCGCCCAACGCCCCGCAGAAGGCGCTTGGCCTCTCGCTTGCACCGCTCACGCCCGAACTTGCGCGAGCGGCGAATCTGCCGGCCGGCTCACGTGGCGTGATCGTCACCAACGTCGATCCGAACAGCGACGCCGGAGAGAAGGGCCTGCAGCGCGGCGACCTCATCGTGTCCGTCAACAACCAGCTGGTGACCACACCGGCTCAGGTGATCGGATCGATCGACGCCGCACGCAAGGCGGGCCGGTCGAGCGTCCTACTGCTCGTCAAGCGCGGCACGTCGCCGGAGGCGTTCGTCGGGGTGAATATCAGCGGCAAGTAAGCTCGCCGCTGATCTTTAGCCTGCTTATGCCGCCACCGGAGCTGCGGCCTTGTCGGCGCTCGCACTCGCGAACCCGCACTGCTTCTGCTCCATCGGGATCTGCTTGGTGATGCGCGTCGCATTCTCCGCATAGGCCTCAGTCACCGAGCCCTTGTTGACGGTCTTGCCGCGCAATGGGCTGACCCCCTGGCAGATGTGGAAGACGTGCGGAGTCGCCGACTTCTTCGCTCCATTCTCCGGCGCGATCCAATAGACGACGTCCTGGCCGTTGGGATTTTCAGCGGTCTTGGTCGCGTTGGCCACGGTCTTCGAATCCTGCGCGATCGCCTTCGCTTGCTCCGCCACTTCGGGCGAGCATGCGGTGGTCGGCTGACCCGCTTTGATCTGCGCCGCGCACTGATTCATGTCCTGTGTGTACTGCTCGACCGAAGGCGGGTTGAAATCGATCCCGATGAAGGTCGCGAGCGCGGCCAAAGCGACGCCGATACCGCCCGCGATCTTCTTGTTCTTCGGATCCATGTCCTTGTCCAAGAAGATCAGGACGATCAGCGGAAGGAAGGCGATCACGGTGATGATCGCGCCGAGCTGGTTCTGGAAGAAGAAGCGGGCGGGATCTGCCTTGCTCGCCGGATCGTGCTTGTTGGCGGCCTTCCACATCAGGCTTCCGGCGATGGCGAAGACTGCGATGACGACCAACAGGCCGATCAGCAGTGGAAGGTTGCCGTGGTCGAACTTGTGCTGCCGGAGCATGACGATGCCGGCGACCTCGGTCCCGATGGCGATGATCCAGGAGATGGCGGCGAAAATGCGAAGGCGGCTGGCCGCCGATTTCTGACCCTGCGTCGCCCGCCATTCCTTCGTGACGTCGACGTCTTCACTCGGCTTGTTGTCGGACATGCTTGCATCCCCCCATGAGCCAGGGCGCTTTGGTATCGCAGGATCGGCGCTGACACGAGAGGAATTGTTGTTAAACTGCGCAGGCATGCCGATCCTGGCCATCCTCATCGCGGCAGCTCCGGCGCCCGCGTCGTCCCCTGCCGGAATGTACGAAACGCATCAGATGGAGGTTGCGGCCGGGCTGGAGCTGAAGGCCGACCACAAGTTCCGCTACGGCCTCTCGTACGGCGCCGTCGATGAAGAGGGGGAGGGCGACTGGACCTTCGATGGCAAGACCGTCCGTCTGACCAGCAATCCGATGCCCAAGGCACCGAGCTTCGAACTGGTCCGGGACGATCCGGCACCTAAGGGCCAGCTCTACATGACTCTCGAGGATCCGGGATTCGAATGGGGTCATTCGCTCGAAGCGATTGCGACCCACGATTCCAGGGAAGGCTTCGAGATTTCGGCCGACGATTCGGGGCGCGTCGACCTCAGCGGCAAGCCGACCGTGGTCGCGATCGCTCCCGAAATGCCGGTGTTCGGCCCGACCGGCCAAATCTTCCAACTCTCCCAGGACCGCGGCCACAAGCTGCTATTTCGCTTTCATCGCAATGACTTGGGCAAAGCGCGTTTCGATCGCCAGCCGCTTCAGCTGCGCGACGGCGACCTCTTCCTCGAACGGTACGATACTGTATTTCGCTTCGTGAAAGTTCGGCCCTAGAAGGGCGACGGGAGAAGAGCCTACTTGTCGACCGACACCCGCCAGCTGATCGAGGGACTCGAGCGCGAATGGCGCGATGCCTTGTGCAACAAGGACATGGACCGGCTGCGCGCGCTGGTTCACCCGGAGTTCGTGCTGATCGGTACCCGGTCGACCGGCCCTTTCATCATGCATCGCGACGACTGGCTCGATGCGATCCAGCGCCGCGACGTGGAAACGATCGAGCTCGAAGTGCACGATGCGACGGCGCTGGACCAGGTGATGATCGGAACCGTTCAGGCCAAATGGCGCGTCAAATATCTCGGCCGTGTGATCGAGGATTGCGTGCTGCTGACCGACGTGTGGGTGTTGGACGATGGCCAATGGCAGGCAATCCGCCGCCATTCGACTCCGGCGCCGGCCGCGGACTGCATACAAGAGTGACTCGAGAGGAACTGAGGGATGGCATCTAGCGTGACGGGCCTGCGCGCCGGCGAGAACATCAAGGAATTGACGATCCGGGGGATCATCCTCGGGGCAGTGC
>JBKPJK010000180.1:0-2766 GCA_046730635.1 Pseudomonadota bacterium
GGAATGGCGCGTTTCACCGCGAACCAGCCGACTCCCAGGAAAAATATCAAGCCGATGATGCGGCCGAGAAGCCGGTGGACCCACTCCCAGAAGAAGATGAACTTGAACCCCGCCAGGGTCATTCCCGCAGGGCCGGCAACCTCCCGGAACTGCGGCGTTTGCTTGTAAAGGTCGAACAGACGTTCCCAGTCGGCGTGGTTGAGCGGGGGGATCGCCCCGCTCACCGGTCTCCATTCGGTGATCGAAAGTCCGCTCTCCGTGAGGCGCGTAATGCCGCCGACCACCACCATCGCAAAGACCATTGCGGCGACGAACAGGAGCAGATTGGAAAGCGCGAGCGGGCGCGGCCGGCTTGCGGAGCGGATTGGCGCGTCGAAGGTACTGGCTGAGTCCATGAGGCGAGCCGCTATTCGCTTGCGGCGGAGAGCTCGGCAAGCCCGCAATTCGAGCCGATGATATATTGTAACGACCTTCGATGTATCCTATGTCGCCCGACGTGGGACAATTGACACTGCAGGGCGCGCGGCTGGACCGGATCGCGATGGGCCTTTCCGGCCTTTGCGTCGTGCATTGCGTGGCCACTGCCGTCCTGTTGGGCCTGCTGGCTTCGGCCGGCGGCCTCCTCGGCAATCCCATCATTCATGAAGTGGGGCTTTCGCTCGCAATGGTCCTGGGTGCCGTCGCGCTCGTTCGAGGCATTGTCGACCATGGATTCATCATGCCCGCTTCGATCGGAGCGGTCGGCCTGGGGGTGATGGCGGGGGCACTGAGCCTGCCTCACGATGGACGCGAGCCCGTTTACACCGTCCTTGGCGTGATGATCGTCGCACTGGGTCACCGGCTGAACGTCATGGCGGCCGAGCAGGGTTTCTGATTGCTTGCCCGTACCAGCACGCAGGACTAACGTTCCAGTGTTCATGGCCCGACACGATCACAAGGTTCACGAAGGCGCAGCGCTGACCGCAGCTGCGCGAGACCGGCTGACCCGCGAGGGTGAGCAGTGGACCGACATGCGGGCCGCTGTCTTCGAGTCACTCGCAGGCTTCGAGAAGCCGGCAAGCGCCTATGATATCGCCGAGGCCGTATCGCGCGCGCAGGGGCGCCGCGTCGCGGCGAACAGCGTCTACCGGATCCTCGACCTGTTCGTGAACGCGAACCTCGCGCGACGGGTCGAAAGCGCCAATGCTTATATCGCGAACGAGCATCCCGAATGTTTGCACGACTGCATCTTCCTGATCTGCGACGAATGCGGGCAAACGGTGCACATCGATGACGACAGCCTCTCCGGCGGAGTGCGCGATGCAGCGAAGAGCGCCGGCTTCACGGCGCCGCGCCCTGTCATTGAAGTGCGCGGCAAGTGCGGCGATTGTGCCGATTCCTGAGCAATTTGTGAGGAATATCTGAAAACCGCCTCACGTTGGTGACATCGCGGCGCGTTCCGGATAAGTGCCCCGGCATGTCAGATCGGCCGCAAACGCCGCTGCTCGATACTGTCGAGTTTCCCGCGGATCTCCGAAAGCTCAGCAAGGACCAGCTTCCCCAGCTTGCGGAAGAGCTGCGGCAGGAGACGATTTCCGCCGTCTCGGTAACCGGAGGACACCTTGGGGCCGGTCTGGGCGTGGTCGAGCTGACGGTCGCGGTCCACTATGTCTTCGATACGCCGAACGACAAACTCATCTGGGACGTTGGCCACCAGGCCTATCCGCACAAGATCATCACTGGTCGGCGTGATCGCATCCGTACCTTGAGACAGGGTGGGGGCCTGAGCGGCTTCACGCGGCGGAGCGAGAGCGAATATGATCCGTTCGGCGCAGCGCACAGCTCGACCTCGATTTCCGCCGCTCTCGGCTTCGCGATCGCGAACAAGTTGTCCGGAGATCCTGGGCGCGCCGTCGCAGTGATCGGCGACGGAGCGCTGTCCGCAGGCATGGCCTATGAGGCGATGAACAATGCCGCGGCGGCGGGCAATCGGTTGATCGTCATCCTCAACGACAATGACATGTCGATCGCACCGCCGGTCGGCAGCTTGCGCAACTCGCTGGCCCGGCTGGTCTCGTCCGGCAAGTATCTCGCGCCCCGCAAGCTTGCCCAGAAGCTGGCGCGGGCGATGCCCGAGCCGCTGCACGTCGCCGCTCGACGCATGGAAGAATATGCCCGCGGGATGTTCACCGGCGGGACGCTCTTCGACGAGCTTGGATTCTACTACGTCGGGCCGGTCGACGGGCATGACGTCCGAGCGCTGGTCGAAGTTCTCGAGAACGTCCGCAAGGCCGAGGTCGGGCCGATGCTGGTCCACGTCGTCACCCAGAAGGGAAAGGGCTACGCGCCCGCCGAGAATAGCGCCGACAAATATCATGGCGTGGTCAAGTTCGACGTCGTCTCGGGCGTGCAGGCCAAGCCCACGCCAGGCGCACCGAGCTATACCGGCATCTTCGCCAAGGCCTTGATCGGCGAGATGGAACGCGATCAAAGGGTCGTCGCAATCACTGCGGCGATGCCGTCCGGTACCGGCCTCGACAAGGTCGCCGAGAGATTTCCGGAGCGGACTTTCGATGTCGGAATAGCCGAGCAGCATGCGGTGACGTTCGCCGCCGGCTTGGCAGCGCAGGGCTACAAGCCGTTCGCAACGATCTATTCGACCTTCCTTCAGCGCGCATACGACCAGGTGGTGCACGACGTTGCGATCCAGAACCTACCCGTGCGCTTTGCGATGGACCGGGCCGGGCTGGTCGGCGCGGATGGGGCGACGCATGCGGGCAGCTTCGA
>JBKPJK010000181.1:0-4998 GCA_046730635.1 Pseudomonadota bacterium
GCCCCCGGCGGCGGTGGTTGGCATGTGTCTCAATACGATCGTAGATGAACGCGTCCTGGGTCTCGGCAGCGTAGCCGCTTGCTGCTAGAAACCCACTCTCAGTTCTGATTTCGATCTTCTTGGCTCTACCGCTGCATATCAATTCAATTTCGTAGCCTGATGGCAGTTGCTGCTGCGCGACCGGGGCGCTCTCACTCTCCATGAAACAGCCTGTTTCCGTCACCAGCCACTCGTTCGGCAGGACGCTCGCCAACTGGTCCCGTGATCCGCACAATTTGATAAAATTCCGCGGCTCGGAAACGGCCAGCCCAAGATCGCTAACTCCGCTAACGAGAGACGCGAACACCCAGCGGCGCGCCTCCTTTTCGCTATTTGTATCCACCCGGAAGCCGCCGAGATCTTGAACTGGTTCGGGCAGACCCCGCGCCAACGATCGCGCGGTCAGCCACGCTCGAACCAGATCCGGGTCGACTGCCAATTAAGCCTCCGCGACGATTTGTGCCCATTCCGCTTCGTTGATCACGCGGATGCCAAGCTCCTCGGCTTTCTTGAGCTTTGAGCCTGCGCCCGGTCCCGCGACCACAAGATCGGTTTTCGGGCTGACCGAACCCGCCGCGCGAGCGCCGAGCCGCTCGGCCTGCGCCTTCGCTTCGTCGCGGCTCATGGTCTCCAGGCTGCCGGTGAACACGATCGTCTTGCCGCTCCACTCGGTTTGCTTGGCGTCGCTGACGAACGGCTTCGGCGAAACTTCGGAAAGCAGATCGTCGACCGCTTCGCGGTTGTGCGCCTCATGGAAGAAATCCGTCAGCGCCTCGGCGACGACAGGCCCGACGCCCTGGACCGACGAGAGCTCGGCTTCGCCGCCGTCGGATAGCGCGACGCGTCGCAACTCCTCGATCGTGCCGAAGCATCTGAGCAGGTCCTTGGCAGTCACGATTCCGACGTGGCGGACGCCGAGGCCGAACAGGAAGCGCGGTCCGTCGGGCTCGCGCTTGGCCTCGATCGCAGCGAGGAGGTTTTCGACCGACTTCTCCTTCCAGCCTTCGCGGCCAACCAGTTCCGCGCGGTGACCATGAAGGCGAAAGATATCGGCGGGCGAATGAAGCCAGCCGAGCTCGATGAATTCGGCAATGCTCTTCTCGCCGAGTCCTTCGATGTCGAGAGCGCCGCGCGACACGAAATGCCGCAGCCGCTCGAACCGTTGTGCCGGGCAGACGAGGCCGCCCGTGCAGCGAACGTCGACCTCGCCTTCCTCACTCACCGCCTCCGACTGGCATTCGGGGCAATGGTCAGGGAACACGTAAGGCGTCCGCGGCTCGTCTCGCGTGAGGTTCTCGATCACCTGCGGAATGACATCCCCGGCGCGCTGGATCCGCACCCGGTCCCCGATCCGCAGCCCCAACCGCTCGATCTCGTCACGATTGTGCAGCGTGACGTTCGCGACGATCACCCCGCCGACGCCGACGGGTGTCAGGCGCCCGACCGGCGTCAGCTTGCCGGTGCGGCCGACCTGGATGTCGATCGCTTCCAGCGTCGTCTCGGCCTTCTCGGCAGGGAATTTGTGGGCCAGTCCCCAGCGCGGCGCTCGCGCCACAAAGCCAAGGCGCTCCTGCAGGTCGAGCCGATCGACCTTGTAGACGACGCCGTCGATGTCGAACGGGAGGTCCGCACGCGCCTTCTCGATCGCGCGATAGTGCGCGAGCATTTCATCGAGATCGTTGCAGCGGATGAGAAGCTCGGAGACCGGAAGCCCGAAGCTTTCAATCCGCTTCATCGCTTCATACTGCGTGTCGGCCAGCGGGGCCGAAACCTCGCCCCATCCGTGCGCGAGGAAGCGCAAGGGACGCGCCGCGGTGATGCTCGAATCCTTCTGGCGAAGCGATCCTGCCGCCGCGTTGCGCGGGTTGGCGAAGATCTTGCCGCCGCTCGCTTCCTGGCGCTCGTTCAGCGCTTCGAAGTCGGCCTTCGACATGTAGACCTCGCCGCGCACCTCGAAGATTTCGGGGGCATCGGAAATATGTTGCGGAATGTCGGATATGGTGCGGACGTTCGCGGTCACATCTTCGCCGACCGCACCGTCACCGCGGGTCGCGGCCAGCACCAGCTTGCCCTGCTCGTAGCGCAACGAGCAGCTCAGCCCATCGATCTTCGGCTCCCCAGTCATCGCCACGAAAGCATCCGGCGGAAGCGCTAGAAACCGCTTCACCCGGGCGACGAACTCCTCGACCTCTTCGGAAGCGAACGCATTCTCGAGGCTGAGCATCGGCCGCGCATGCGTGACCTTCGCCAAGGCGGTCGTCGGCGCCGCCCCCAGACGCCTGGATGGCGAGTCGGCGCGAACGAGCTGGGGAAAGCGCTCCTCAAGCTCGCGGTTCTCGCGAACCAGCGCGTCATATTCCGCGTCGGAAATCTCCGGCGCATCCTGGTCGTGATAGAGCTTGTCGTGGCGGGCGATCTCCTTCGCCAGCCGCATCAGCCGGTTGGCCGCGTCCGCCTCCGTCAGCTCCGTCTCAGCCATGCGTCGCGAAGAGTTCCTCGAGCAGGTTGATGAAGCTGGTCCACGACCGCTCGGCGGCGAGCGCGTTATAGGCAACGCCATCGATCTGCAGCTCGCTCGCATGCGGATTGGTGAAGCCGTGGCCGACGTGACCGTAAGCGTGGATCTGCCAGTCGGATCCGGCTTCCGTCAGCTCCTGGGCGAGCGCAACGACCTTCTCCGGCGGCACCATTGGGTCGTCCCAGCCGTGAAAGGCGACGACCTTCGCCTTGATCTTTTCGGCAGGCAGGCTCGGAGGGTCGAATAGACCGTGGAAAGAGACTGCAGCGGCGATGTCGACGCCGGCCCGCGCAAGGTCGAGAGCGCACTGCCCGCCAAAGCAATATCCCGCCACCACGAGTCCCTGATCTTTGACCTCCTCCATTCCCCGGACGGTCTCGAGCACATGGAGCATCCGACGGCGCAGCGCGGCGCGATCGGCCCGCAAGCGTGTCATCTCGCCGAACATCGTATCGCGGGAGGCGCCGCGGAATTCCTTGCCGAACAGGTCGGCGACGAAGGCATTGAAGCCGAGCTCGACCAATTGACGCCCAAAACCGATTTCCAGGTCGCTGACGCCCATGACGGTCGGGATCAGGATCACGGTCGGCCGCGGCTCGCCGTCGCGCCGACCGACGAAAACGCTCTCCAGCTGCTCGCCTTCAAACTCGTGCGCAACTGCGCGGTCCTTGCTCATTTCAGCTCCTTTGCAAGCGCGGCCAGCTTGGCGACCGTATTCATGTTTCGGGCGGTGCCTGAAGTATTGGCGGCAAGCTTCAACTTCGACTGGCCCTGCCCACTCGGGAAATGGACATAGATTTCGCGCTTGCCGAGCGCCAGTCGTTCGTCCGTGAGATTTCTCGCAGAGCCCAGGACGTTCGCCGCCGGCGCCTCGTCGAGGAAAATGGCGACGACCCGATTGGCTGGTTCGCTGCCGAAAGGGTTCGCCCTGGTCACTGCAGCAAGTTCGCCTGAGGTACGCACCATCACGTCAACGCGCTTTCCCATATGATGCTCGAGCGCTGACTCCAGATCGCGCTTCAATTGCACTTCTTTCTTGTCGCTCAGGAACAACAGATTGCCGCTCGCGATGTAGGTTCGCGCAGAGCCAAGATCGAGCTTGGTGGCGATGCGCTTGAGATCGTCCATCTTCAGCTGACGTCCGCCGACGTTCACCGCGCGCAGCAGCGCCACGTAGGCGGTCACGCAGCGTCCAGCAGCCGGGACGCCTGCGCTCGTGCCTCTTCGGTGATCGAGGCGCCCGAAAGCATCCGCGCGATTTCCTCGCGCCGCTCCTCGTCGCTGAGCCTCCGCACCGTCGTCCGCGTCCCATCGTCGCCGTGGCTCTTCTCGATCCGGTAATGATGCGAGGCGCGGGCGGCCACTTGCGGGGAATGGGTGACGACCAGCACCTGGGACCTTTCCGCCAGCCGTGCCAGGCGTTCGCCGATCGCGCTCGCCACGGCCCCGCCGACCCCGCGATCGATTTCGTCGAAGATCATCGTCGCAGCCGTTCCCGCCTCGGCCAGCGCGACCTTCAACGCGAGGATGAAGCGCGACATCTCGCCGCCCGACGCAATACGCGTGAGAGGGCCGAAGGGCGCGCCCGGGTTGGTCGAAACCTCGAACTCGACGCGATCGGTCCCGGCAGGCCCAGGTTCGGCCGGCACGATGGTCGTGCGAAATCTCGCCGCATCGAGCTTGAGGGGAGCCAGCTCCGACGCGACTGCGGCGTCGAGACGCGCTGCCGCGTCCTGGCGTTCACGGCTCAGCTCTTCTGCCGCCGCGGCATAAGCCTCTCGCGCTCCGGCCAGCTGGCGTTCGAGCTCCGCGATATGTTCTCCGCCGGCCTCGATCGCCGCGAGTTGCTCGCGCATCTGAGCGCCAATCGCCGCAAGTGTGTCAGGCTCAACGCGGTGCTTCCTCGCGAGCGCCCGGATGTCGAACAGCCGAGCTTCGGTCTGTTCCAGCCGCGCCGGATCGAAGGCCAGTGCGTCGGAGGCGCGCGTGATCCGGTCTTCGGCTTCGCTCGTCTCGATCACGGCGCGATCCAGCGCCGCCAGCGCCTCTGCCAGCAACGGATGGTCCGTCGCTCCACGTTCGATACGCCGCGCCGCCTGCCGCAGCTGCGCAAGCGCACCTTCCGAGCCGCCGAGCAGCTCGTCGAGCCCGGTGAGCGCTTCTCCAGCCTTCAAGCCCGCCTGCATCGCCGCACGCTCTTCGGCGAGGCGCGTTTCTTCGCCTTCCTCGGGCGCGAGAGCCTCGATCTCGCCGCTCGCATGTTCGAGCCATTCGCGGTCGCGCTCCGCCGCCGCCGCCTCCGCCCGCGCATTGCCGAGCTCCGCCTCGATGCGTGTGACCTCGGCCCAGGCCCGCGCGGCGGAACTGGCGTCCAATTTGCCGAATAGGTCCAGCAGCGCGCGATGGCCCTTGGGGTTGAGCAGACCGCGATCGTCATGCTG
>JBKPJK010000182.1:0-2356 GCA_046730635.1 Pseudomonadota bacterium
GCCCAACGAAGACCCAGGCCGTCGCTCGCGTTGCGCGGTGCAACTGGAGCGGCCGACCGGTGACATCGGACTCATATTTGTACCGTCTACGCACCAGCGCGACGATCGGCCAGCCAAGCGCCGCGATCAGCAGGATCGCGAACGCCAGTCCGGCAACGGGCAGGATCCAGCCGGCATTGAGCGAAGCGGGCGCAGGGAGGAACTCGATGATCGGCGCGTAAGGCGTGATCGAGAACATCTTGATGCTGCCGTCGGGATTGCGAACGGCCTGCAGGTAATCGCTGCCGTTCACTTCCTGCCAAAGCCACGGCTTCACCTCGCGCCACTTGCGCGGCGAGCCGGAAAGGTCGGTGATCGACGACGCGATTAGGGTGCCGTTCTTGTCCACGCCGACACTGGTTTGACCCAGCAGCGCCGCGAGACGGAGGAAGTTGAAACCTCCCGCGCGGCTGCTGACGTAATGACCCGACAGCGCCTGGCCATGATCCTTGGCGGTCGCCAACGTCGGCAAATTCTGAGCCGGAGCCGGGAAGTAGCGATCGGCGAATTGCTGCAGGAGCTCTTCGCGCAGCGCATGGGCCGCGCCGCCCTTCCCGATGCTGTTCACCGACATGTAGAGGCCGACGCCTTTGTCGAGGAACAGGTGCAGGTCGGAGTGGAACCAGACCGTGTCGCCGCCGTGTCCGACGATGTTCAGGCCGTTGCGGTCCTCATGATAGAAGCCGAGCGCCATCGCCGGCAGGTCCGGGAACGGCTTGTTGGCGTTCGAATACATCAGCTGCGCCGTCGCCGGATTGAGCAGCGTGTGGTTGAGGTGCGCGATCATGAAACGGCCCATGTCCGCCCCGGTCGAGGCCAGAGCTCCGGCCGGCGCCATGCCGATGATCTCGTAAGGCTGCGGCTCGTCCGACCCCGGCTTGTAGCCCTTGGACATGTACGGCTTCAGCCCGGCCGGGAGCGGCTGGTCGAACGTCGAGTGAGTCATCCCCGCAGGCGCGAAGATGTGCCGCTGCACATAGGTATCGAACGGCTCGCCCGACACGCGCTCGACGATGTAGCCGGCGAGCGACGCGGCATAGTTCGAATAAGCCGGCATCTCACCCGGCGCGTAGATCCGGTCCGGAACCCAGCGCGCCAGGATCTGACCGAGCGGCTTCGGATGCTTCTCGCCGAAGTCGATGAGATACTTGGCGGTCTCTGCGAAACCCGCGGTGTGCGTCATGATGTTCCGCAGCGTAATCGGCTTGCCGTTGTGCGGCGGAATCTTGAAGTCGAGGTAGGTGTTGACGTCCGCGTCCAGGTTGAGCTTGCCCGCCTGGACCTGCTGCATGACGGCCGTCCAGGTGAACAGCTTCGACACCGAACCGGGCCGGAACAGGGTCAGGTTCGGATCGACGGGCTTCGCAGTCTTCAGATCCGAATAGCCGAAGCCGCGCATCGTCAGCGGCTGACCGTCCTTGACCACCACGACGACCGCGCCAGGGATGCCGCCCGACTTGATCGCGTAGGGCATGTATCCGTCGAGCCAGGCGTCGACGTCGGCCTTGGTGAGATCGTGCGCCGCGGTTCCCGTCGCCGAGGTGGCGGGCGGTGCCGCGGTCGGAAGAACGACTTTCGTCGGCTTGGTCGGTGCCAATTGAGTAGGCGACTGCGCACTCGCCGGAATGGCGGCCGCAGCTGCGATCGCAACGAGCCAGGAAATCAGACGCATCGTGCGAAGTCCTTCTTAATATTTGAAGCCGAGCGAAGCACCGATGGTCCTCGGACGAACGATACCCGTTCCCACGGCGCCATTGGGGAAGATCGGGAATCCCGTCCCTGCGATCGACGTCACACCGCGGCTGTTGCCGAGGTTCTTGACGTAGGCCTCAAGATCGAACCGACCGAAATCGACGCCGGCGTTCAAGTCGACAACGCCATATGCCCGAACGTGACGCTGGCGGCCATTGTCAGCAACGAACCCCACATCATAATCGCCGGTCTGCCCTGACAGATGGCGCCACGATGCGCCGACGTGCGCCTGGGTGCCTGACCCGATCCCCCAATGATAATCGCCGTTGAGCGCAAAGGCGAATTTCGGCGTGAAGGGCAACTTGTCGCCCTTGAAGCCTTGAGCAGCGGGAGCATCGGCGGTGAGACGCGCGTTGGTGTAAGCCGCGTTCGCCGACAGATCGAGGCCGCGCAACGGACGCGCGGTGGCGGTCAGTTCGGCGCCATCGCTCTTGGCGCTAGAAGCGTTGGTGTTGATGGTGAACGGCACGCCGTTCACGACGACCGAAGTCGCGAGCTGGATGTCTTTCCAGACAATGTGGAACACCGCAGCGTCCAAGCTGAATCGATGATCGCCGGACTGGGC
>JBKPJK010000183.1:0-1039 GCA_046730635.1 Pseudomonadota bacterium
GTTCCCGCCCGTCTCATGGTGGCCGATGATGCCCACACCCTTCTTGCGCGCGTAAGCGGCGACGGCCGGCAGGTCGAAATCCGGATAGGCCTCGGTGAAGCTGAAATCATAGCCTGTGCCGAACCACTCGCCGTCCCAGCCCGTGTTCCAGCCCTCGATCAGAACCCCGCCGAACCCGTTCTTCGCCGCGAAGTCGATATAGCGCTTGGCGTTGGCCGTTGTTGCACCGTGCTTCGGCCCCGAGTTCCAGCTCGACTTGTCGAGGTGCATCTCCCACCAGATGCCGACATATTTCATCGGCTTCACCCAGCTGACATCGCCGAGCTTGTTGGGCTCGTTGAGGTTCAGGATGATCTGCGCCGACTTGTACAGCGCGGGCGCGTCGGGCGCGATCATGATCACTCGCCAGGGAGTTGCGAGCGGAAGGTCGCGGCTCACTTTCGCGCCGGTCGACGACGGCATCAGCATTGCCTTTAGGTCGCGGTCGGCGACGCGCCTCAGGTCCATTCCGGAATAATCCACCAGCGCCGCCTCGTGGATCGAGAGGTGCAGCCCGCTCGCCGTGCGGATCGTCAGCGGCGTCTGCGCGACTCCGATCTCCTCGATGGGCGTCCGGCGGTAGAGATATTCCTCGCGGTTCCACTCGAGCGCCTCGTCCCACCAGGCAGTGCCGGTCTCTGCGATATTGAACTCGGTCAGCTCGTCCGCGATGTTCGCGTGAGTGAAGCTCGGGACGCTCGGAAGCTCGTAACGGAAGCCAATTCCGTCATCGAAAAGGCGGAAGACGAGCGTCATGCGCCGCTTCAGCGCCTTGGTCTCGTCGAAGCTGACCGTCAGCTCGTTATAATGGTTCCGGATCGTCCGATACTCGCCCCACGGCTCTTCCCAGCTCTGGTCGAAGCTGCGGGTCGACTCGGCGGCGAGCGCGAAATTGCGAAGCATTTGCGCCGCGTCGGTAAAGAGGAAGCCGAGGCGGCTTTCGGCAATCACCGGCTTACCCTGCCGCAACACGATGTAACCGACCCGTCCCTCAGAGTTG
>JBKPJK010000184.1:0-2931 GCA_046730635.1 Pseudomonadota bacterium
CGCGGAGATCGTTCCCGAGACGACCGACGCGAGTTCGATCCGCTTCGAGATCCCGACCGAACTTCGCGAGGCTTTCGCGTTCAGGGCGGGTCAGCACCTCACTCTCCGAGCGACGATCGATGGTGAGGAGGTGCGTCGGAACTACTCGCTGTGCACCGCGCCCGCGGATGCGGACTGGATGGTGACGGTCAAGCGGATCGGCGGGGGCCTATTCTCCAACTGGGTCGGCGACCAGCTCAAGTCCGGAGACACGATCGAAGTGATGGTGCCGCACGGCAGCTTCACGACCGACTTCGATCCAGGCAACCATCGTCATCTGGTCGGTATCGCCGGCGGCTCCGGCATCACTCCCGTCATGTCGTTGATCAAGACATTGCTGCGCGAAGAGCCGCAGAGCCGATTTACGCTCCTCTACGGCAATCGCGACAGCAGCTCGGTGATTTTCCTGGAAGCGCTCGCAGCCCTCAAGGACAAGTATCTGGGGCGCCTCGAGATCTACCATTTCCTCGACCAGGAGGAGCAGGACATCGACCTGTTCAACGGCATGCTCAATCGGGAGCGGCTGGACGAGGCGATCGCTGCATTGGTGCCCGACGCTGGAGCAATCGACGGTTGGTTCATCTGCGGTCCCGGACCGATGATGGACGCTGCCGAAGGCGCGCTGCTCGATCACAACATTCCCAAGGAACGGATCCATATCGAGCGATTCACCGCTGACCGTCCGCCCGAAGCAGTCTCGCGCGAAATTGCGCAGCTGCAGACGCAGGCTGAGGGCGTCAGCGTCGCCGTCACTCTAGACGGACGCACGCGACGCGTGCCGTTCACAGCCGGAAACATCCTCGACAGCGCGCGGGCATCCGGCCTCCCAGCGCCTTTCGCCTGCAAGGCGGGCGTCTGCGCGACGTGCCGGGCGAAGGTAACCAAGGGTAAAGTCGAGATGGCAGCGCGCTATGGCCTCACGGACGAGGAAGTGGCGGCAGGCTATGTGCTCACGTGTCAGTCCGTCCCGCTCGGCGATGGCGTCGCTGTGGATTACGACGCCTAATTTGGCTAATCGCGTTCCATGCTGGACCGACCTGACGTGAAGGCGCGAAGCCTTGCCGATCTACCGCCTGTCGAGAGCGACTCGCTGCTCGCGCTGATTGCTCTCGCGGCGGCCGATCCGCGAGCGGAAAAGATCGACGTCGGCGTCGGCGTCTACCGCGACGGAGCGGGCCGGACGCCCATCCTTCAGGTGATCAAGCAGGCTGAACGCCGCCTGGTCGATACGCAGGTCAGCAAATCCTATCTCGGAAGCGCTGGGGACAAGCGTTTCGCCGAGCTTCTCCGTCCAATCCTGCTCGGCGAGCATGCCTATGACGAGCGTATCCTCGGCGTACAAACTCCCGGGGGTACTGGTGCCGTCCGACTGGGCATGGAGCTGATCGCAACCGCCAATCCCGACGCACGTGTGTTTGTCGGAACTCCGACCTGGCCCAACCATCCGCCGATGATCCGGGCCTCCGGCCTCGAGATCGTCGAATATTCCTATTACGAGCGCGCGCAGTCGATCGTCCGGTTCGATGCGATGATGGAAGCGCTATCGACGGGCCGTCCGGGAGACGTCGCCTTGCTCCACGGCTGCTGCCACAATCCGACCGGAGCCGACCTCGACCACGAGCAATGGGCCAAGGTCACGCGTCTGATTGTCGAGCGCGAGCTGATCCCCTTCGTCGACATCGCCTACCAAGGTTTCGGCCTCGGCCTGAGCGAGGACGCGCACGGCCTTCGCGGCATCCTGTCGGCATGCGACGAGGTCGTGATCGCGCAGAGCTGCGATAAGAATTTTAGCGTCTATCGCGACCGCGTCGGCTCGCTCTTCCTGAAGACGGGTTCGCGGGAAGCGAGCGAAACCGCGATGGCGCACGTCTACCAGCGCGCTCGCGAGATGTGGTCGATGCCGCCGGACCACGGCGCTGCCGCGGTGCATATCATCCTCGAGGACGATCAGCTGCGCGCGCAGTGGCATGTCGAACTTGCGGAGATGCGGGACAGAATCAATTCGGTGCGCCGGCGGATCGCATCCGCGCATCCCCGGCTCGCGTTCATCGGCGGTCAGTACGGCATGTTCTCGATGCTCCCGATCTCGAAGGAGCAGGTGCTCGGACTTCGCGAGAATTACGGAATCTACATGGCCGACAGCGGCCGCTTCAACGTGGTCGGAATGAGCGACGAGCAGATCGATCGATTTATCGAGGCCGTCGCCGAGTGCCTCGATGGCTGATCGCGATCCCGGCCGCGTTTCCGCTGAAGTCGACTGGCGGGAGGTCGCACGGCTCGTTCTGACCAGTCGCGAGATGGACCGGATCGAAGAGCAGGAGCTCGTTCCGGCCAAGAAGGTCCTCTACCAGTTCAGCGCGCGCGGCCACGACATGGCGCAGGTGCTGCTCGGGCTGCAGCTCAAGGACGGTGATGCGGCGTGCGGCTACTACCGATCACGGCCGTTGCTCTTGGCGCTTGGCGTTCCGCTCGCCGATGCGCTCGGGTCGGGGATGGGGCTTGCCGGCGGCTACTCCGACGGGCGCGATATCGGGGTCGTCTTCAATTACCCGAATCCCGGCGGAGCGCATGCGTTGCCGATGTGCGGCGGGGTCGGGGCTCAGTATACGCCGGCTGCCGGCTGGGCGCAGGCGATCGCCTACAAGCAAAAGGTGCTCAAGGAAGGTTCGGCCGACGCGCTCGCATTGGTCCTCGGCGGAGACGCGAGCTGCGCGACAGGCGGATTTTGGTCTGCGCTAACTATTGCCACCACACAACAATTGCCACTACTCATTTACGTGGAGGACAATGGCTACGGCATTTCCGTTCCGTCGGAATATCAGACGCCAGGCAAGGACATCGCCGCCAATCTCGCGAGCTTTTCGGGCCTGACCATTTTCAACGGCGACGGCA
>JBKPJK010000185.1:0-1697 GCA_046730635.1 Pseudomonadota bacterium
GAGTGATGTAGAGACATCGCTCGCTTTTCGCCCGCCCTTCCATGAGGAACTGCAGTCCGAGCGTAGTCTTTCCAGCGCCAGGTTCGCCCTCGATCAGGTGAATTCGTTTCGCGGCGAAACCGCCGGCAAGGATATAGTCGAGCGCGGCGGAGCCCGACGACACGGGCCCACTCTCAATCAGCAGTTGAGAATCAGACGTCATTTGTTTCCTTCCCTGCAGCCGCGTCCGACGCAGTACGAATATCCTGGGTTAATCAAGGTACTTGGCCCTTAATCCCGCGCAATCGGACCGGCTGAATGTCGGGTGGCGAACGCGGTCACCCGGGCAATGGTTCCGCCTCTTTAATGAATGCTAAGTGGTTCGATAGAGGGCTTATTTGTCGGCTCGCCGCAGATCCGTGTCAGTTGGGCCAATAGACATATTCCTGGCCCGGCTTCCATGGGGCATCGGCAGGTACGTCGATGCGGATCGGCTCCTCGAGCAGGGCGGGCCAAAGCGGTCTTGCCATCTGGCTGTCGTGACCTCGAAGCTCGGAGCGAAGACGCGCCACGACATCGGGGCGCAAGTTGGAAAGATCATCCCGCTCGGTCGGATCGGATGAGAGATCGAAGAGCCAAATGCGCTGTGGGTTGCGCGAAACCTGAAGCTTCCAGTCACCATCACGAACGGCCTCGTAGCCGCCCGATCGCCAGAAGAGCGCGCGTCGTGGCTGGAGCGCCTTTCCAGTCATGTAGGGGAGGAGATCCACCCCATCGATCTGCCGGCCTGGCGGTAAAGCAGCGCTCGCTGCGCCCGCGAGCGTCGGCAGCACGTCAATGAACTGGACCGGCATCGGGAGCTTCTGGCCGGACGAAATTCGTCCCGGCCAGCGGACGAAGAAAGGCACGCGGATTCCGCCTTCGAAGAAGGTTCCCTTCCAGCCGCGATACGGCTTGTTGATGTTCGGAAGGCCTGCGTACCACGCACCGCCATTGTCGTTGGTGAAGATCACCAGAGTGTCATTGTCGAGGCCTTGGGATTTGAGGGCGGCCATGACCTTGCCGACGCCCCGATCGAGCGCACGGATCATCGCTCCGTAGACTCGAGTCCGCCGATCCTTGATCGCTGGCAGGGCATCGAAATCCGCTTTGGTCGCCTGGAATGGGGTATGGGGCGCGTTGTAGGCGAGATACAGGAAGAAGGGCCGGTTGCGGTTGGCCTCGATCGCCGCCGCCGCCTGATCGCTTAGATAATCCGTCATGTACTCGCCGGCGTGGAACGGCTTGCTGCCGTTGAACTGGACTCCGTCGCTGAGTCCCAACCACAGCAGGCGATCGAGCGGGTCGCCCGGGAGCTTCGCATCGGGACCGGCCGTGTCGGTCTCATATTTGCTCGCGCCCGGCATGAAGCCGAGGCTTTCGTCAAATCCTTGATCCTCCGGACGGGTGCCCCGAGCCTCGCCCAGGTGCCATTTGCCGATGTGGATGGTGTGGTAACCGCGGCCTTTCAGCAATTCTGCAACGGTCACCTCGCTGCCGGGCATGCCCATTTCGGCCATCGACGGAACCTGGGACTGAAGCTCGGCGTGGTAGATCGTCGGGTGCGGTCGGTCTTGCGGCGAATAACGCGGGACATATTTGGCGAGCTGGCCGGGGACCGCAGTGAACTCGAATCCGAAGCGCTGCGGATAACGCCCCGTCATGAGCGCTGCACGCGA
>JBKPJK010000186.1:0-1798 GCA_046730635.1 Pseudomonadota bacterium
GATCAGGGCCTCGTCCGCATAGCGGCCCCAATATTTGCCGGCGGCTCCGTGAAAGCGGGCATAGGCGACGCGGCCGCTGGCCCAGCGCGGCGAGATCAGGCCCTTGAGGTCGTGGGCGACGAAGCCAATGCCATGCCGGTCGAGCACGTCGCGGACGTCCTCATCGTACCAACTCTTGTGCCGGAACTCGACGACCTGCTCGAGGTCGTTGGGCAGGCGCGCCACGAAGGTTTCGAGGCGGCTCAGGTCTTTATGGAGACTTGGCGGCAGCTGGTAGAGGATGGGCCCGAGCTTGTCCTCGAGCCGCCGGGCGAGCCCGATGAAACGGTCGATCTCCTCGTCGCAGCCTATGAGCTTCTTCATATGCGTGATGAACCGGTTGGCCTTCACCGCGTAGCGGAAGCCGCCCGGCGCTTTCTCTCGCCAGCCGTCGAAGGTCTTCTCGAGCGGCACACGGTAGAAGCTCGCGTTAATCTCGACCGTGTCGAATTCTTCCGAATAGCGCTGGAACCAGAGCCGCTGCGGGAACCCCTCCGGGTAAAGGATCCCACGCCAGTGCTTGTAGACCCAGCCGGAGCAGCCGACGTGAATTTGGGAAACGTTTGAAGCCTGCATCGTTGCAACACCGAACCATTGATTCCCTTGGAGAGTTGCGTTGCGTGTTCTTCTTGCTTCGATCGCTTTTGGAGCGGCTGCCGCTGCGGCAGTCGCCGAGACACCGAAATCGCCGGACGCCGCAAAGGGCTGGGTGGCACCAGGAACGCCGGGTTCGCCGATCACCGGCGAGCTGTTCCACGCGCAGGTGCTGCTCGACAGCGCGGGCTTTTCGCCCGGGGTGATCGATGGCCGGAAGGGCACTTCCCTGACCCAGGCAATCAAGGGGTTCCAGGAGGCGAAAGGCCTGAATGTTTCAGGCAAGCTCGACACGCCGACGCGACAGGCTCTTCTTCAGCAGAACCGCCCGTCGACGATGATGGTGAAGCTGACCGCAGACGATGTGTCGGGACCGTTCGTCTACCCGTTCCCAAGCAAGCCGGAGGACCAGGCGAAGCTGAAGTTCCTCGGTTACCGCAACATGCTGGAAAAGGTCGCGGAGCGCTATCACACGACGCCCGCAACGGTGGTCGGGTTGAACGGGCCGGACAAGCTGATCGGCCCGGGGCAGACGCTGCGCCTGCCGAACGTGGTCCCGACCTCGCGCGATTATTCGGGGGCCATAAACGACAAGCAGAAGCAACTGCTGAACATGTTGAACGTCGAGGCGAACGAACCGCACGGCGAATTCATCGTCGTCGACAAGAGCGACGGCACTTTGAAGGTCTACCAAGCCGGAGGTTCGGAAGCCCCAAAGACGGACAAGCCTGACAAAACCGCAAAAAGCAAAGACGGTTCGCCCTCCGTGCCCTCAGGCACGCTCGTCGCCCAATTCCCCGTGACGACGGGCTCCAGCCACGATCCGCTGCCGCTCGGCACCTGGAAGACGACGACCTATTCCTTCCTTCCGCCCTTCAACTATCAGCCGGACCTCTTCTGGGACGTTGCGGACGACAAGGCCGAGCAGAAGCTTCCGCCGGGCCCGAACGGCCCCGTCGGGGTCGCCTGGCTCGATCTCACCAAGGAGCATTACGGGATCCACGGTACCAACGAGCCGCAGACGATCCAGCACACCGAAAGCCACGGCTGCCTGCGCTTGACCAACTGGGACGTGATGCGCCTGTCGCGGATCATGAAGCCGGGCTTCACGGCTTATTTCGTAGCTTAGGAGGGGCATCTGAGGCTCGCAGCGACAGCCTTGTTC
>JBKPJK010000187.1:0-1040 GCA_046730635.1 Pseudomonadota bacterium
CGGAGCTGCTTCCGGAATTCCGCTTCGACCTGCCGGAGCTTCATTATCCCGAGTGCCTGAATGCCGCCGCGGAGCTGCTCAAGGGCGGCACGCGCGACGCTCTTGCCGTCGTCAACGCGCACGGGCGCTGGAGCTACGCCGCTCTGGACGACTTTAGCGGCCGAATCGCGCGCCTCTTGGTGGAACAACACGGCCTCATTTCCGGCAACCGAGTGCTTCTTCGCGGACCGAATAGCTACACCATGTTCGCGGCTTGGCTGGGTGTGCTGAAAGCCGGCGGCATGGTGGTCGCGACCATGCCGCTGCTGCGCCCCGGAGAGATCGCAACGGTCATCGAACGCGCAGCCATTTCGCACGCCATCGTCGACAGCCGGTTCATCGGGGACTTCCGGGAGGCGGTGGAGCAGACGCATTCGGTCAAGCACATCGTCAAATATGACGGCGATTATGGGAAGGGCGAACTGGAGACGCGCTGCGCGTCGTTGGCACCGCTTTCGCCTGTAGAGACCGGCCGCGACGATCCGGCGATCATCGCCTTCACGAGCGGCACGACGGGAGTGCCCAAGGGCTGCGTCCAATTCCATCGCGATGTGCTCGCGCCGTGCGATACCTTCGCGAAACATCTGGTCGACCCTCGACCCGGTGACGTCTTCCTGACGAGCGCGCCGATGGCGTTCACCTTCGGCCTCGGCATCACGCCGATGTTTCCGCTGCGCTTCGGCGCGGCAAGCGCGACGCTGGAGCAAGCGAGCCCTCCGGCCTTGATCGATGCTATCACGAAATTCGGAGTCACCCACCTCGGCACCGCGCCGACGGCTTACAAGGCGATGCTGTCGCAGCCGAACCTCGACGCAGCGCTCGAGACGCTTCGCTACTGCATCTCAGCCGGCGAGCATTTGCCCGAAGCGACCTGGCGCGCGTGGAGGGAGCGTACGGGCATCCCGATCACCGACGGCATCGGCTCGACCGAGATGATGCACATCTTCGTCTCGGCGGCTGGAGAGGACATCCGGCCGGGATCAACCGGCAAGGCCGTTCCC
>JBKPJK010000188.1:0-2196 GCA_046730635.1 Pseudomonadota bacterium
GACCAGTCTCGAGCCTCTCCAGGAGGCCTTCACGCGACTTGGGCGGGTCCTGCAGGAGGTCCGGGCCGCCGGGCACAGCATCGATCTCGTCGATCTCGGCGGCGGCCTCGGCGTCGCCTACGATTCCGCTTTGCCCCAGCCGCCCAGCCCGCAAGCTTATGGCGACATGGTGCGGCGGGTCACGGCCGGCTGGGATGCGCGACTGATCTTCGAGCCGGGTCGGCTGATCGTCGCCAATGCCGGCGTGCTTCTCGCGCGCGTCATCCGGATCAAGCCGGGCGCGCAGCATCCATGGCTGATCGTCGATGCCGCGATGAACGATCTGATGCGGCCCGCGCTCTACGAGGCATACCATCGCATCGAGGCCGTCCGGCCCAACGGCAGGCGCATGATCGCGAACGTGGTCGGACCGGTCTGCGAGAGTGGCGATACGTTCGCGCTCGCTCGCGACATGGACGAGCTGGCGCCTGGCGACCTGGTCATTTTCCGTAGCGCGGGCGCCTACTGCGCGGCGATGTCGAGCGGATACAACAGCCGCCTGCTGACGCCCGAGGTGCTGGTCGACGGCGATCGGTGGGCCACGGTCCGCCGCCGCGTCGACATCGACGCCATTGCCGGCTGCCTGCCGGACTGGCTCACCTAGGCTCCAGGAAGCGGCGGCCCAGGGTTCATCGCGCCGCACGGGGATGAGCCCAACGGGGATGCTTGCCAAAAACAGCAAGTATATATAACTGACCGGTCAGTTAGGAGTATTCGGTTGAACGCACCGCGCTGGCAAAGACGATCGGAGGACCGGCCGCGGGAGATTTGCGCGGCGGCGCTCGAGTTGTTCGCCGAGCGCGGGTTCGCGGGGACGCGGGTGGATGACATCGCGGCGCGCGCGGGCGTGTCGAAGGGGACGCTCTACCTCTACTTCAAGGACAAAGAGGAAATCTTCGGCGCGGTCGTACGGAACACGGTCGCCCCTAACATCGCGATGATCCGCGATAGCGTCGCGGCTTCGGACGTGCCGTTCCGGCTCTTGGTCCAATCGCTTCTCGAACGGTTCGTGGACATGACTGAGCGATTGCCGATCGGGGCGGTGGCGAAGATCGTCATCGGGGAGTCGCGCAACTTCCCCGAACTCGCGAAGGTCTATCACGACCTCGTCGTTTCCGAAGCCATCGCAATCGTATCCGGCCTGATCGACAAGGCCCAGGCCAAGGGTGACGTCAGGCCCGGCGACCCGCGCCTTTACGCCATGACCCTAATCGGACCGATGCTGATGGCGCTGCTGTGGCGTGAGACATTCGAGCCGATTGGGGCCGAGAAGGTCGACCTGGCGGCGCTCGCCCGGCAACATGCGATCGCGGCGCTCGAGGGGCTGTTGACGGAGCAAGCCCGGTGAGGCGGCTGCCGACCTGCGCCGCGATGGTGCTGCTCGCGTCCTGCACGGTCGGCCCGAATTACACCCGTCCGACCGTTCCTCTGCCCGGCCGTTATGCCGAAGCGGTGACGAGCTCGGGAGTGCGAGACCCGCAGCTTGCGCATTGGTGGACCCGGTTCGAGGACCCCCTCCTCGACCAATTGATCGATCGCGCACTTGCACAGAATCTCGACGTCGAGGCCGCGGCGGCGCGGATCCGCGAGGCTCGCGCCCGCGAAGTCGTCGCCGGTGCGGCCGCGCTGCCGGAGGTCGACGCACAAACGTCGGCGAGCCGCCAGCGCATCAGCGAGCATGCCATTCCGATCCCGCCTGGTGCGGGCGGCGGTCCGGCCAGCTTCGGCCTGCCCGGAACCGAATTCAGCACGTTTCACGTCGGGTTCGACGCGAGTTGGGAGCTTGACCTGTTCGGGCGCACACGCCGGTCGGTCGAGGCGGCGCAAGCGCGAACCGGCGCCGCGATCTGGGACCGGCGCGACCTGCAAGTCAGCGCCGCTGCCGAAGTCGCAAACGCCTATTTCAGGCTTCGCGAACTGCAGGCAAGGCTCGACATCGCCGCGGCTGAGCTCGGACGGCACGAGCGCTTCGAGCAGCTGGTGAAGGCCCAGGCTCGCGGAGGCCTGGTCAGTGGGCAGGACCTTGAGCAGCAGCGGACCGAGCGGGCCGCGGCGGCAGCCGAAATTCCGCAGCTGAAAGCCGAGGCAGATGCGCAGGTCCACGCACTCGGAGTCCTGACGGGCGAAACGCCTGGAAGCCTGAAGACTGCACTTTCC
>JBKPJK010000189.1:0-2633 GCA_046730635.1 Pseudomonadota bacterium
CCAGGAACTTTCCATCCGCGCAACGATAGACGCGATAAGCAGGATCGCCTCCGTCGAGCAGGTTGGATTCCCGCTCGCCTCGCCAGAGTCCGGCCGAATGGAGACCGTAGGTCAGTGCGCCGACTAAAGCCGCGCCATCGCTCATGGCCGCGTCGATAACCTGACCTTCCCCTCCGCGCTGCACGTGCAGCAATGCACTGACCATTGCGAACGCAAGCATCAGGCCGCCGCCCGCGTAATCGCCGAGATAGTTGATCGGGATCGAGGGACGGTCGCGGGGGCCGATGCCGTAAAGCAAACCGGTCAGCGCGACATAATTGATGTCGTGGCCTGCCTCCTGGGCAAGCGGCCCCTCCTGTCCCCAGCCGGTCACCCGACCGTAGACGAGTTTCGGATTGGCCTCGAGCAGTTCGCGCGGGCCGAGGCCCAACCGTTCCATCACCCCGGGCCGATAGCCTTCTATGAATCCATCGGCCCGCTCGGCCAGACGACGGACGACCTCACCGGCCGCAGACTGCTTCAAATCGAGCGAGATGCTTCGTCTCGATCGCAGGAGCGGATCGTTGGGAACGGCCATCATCCCTGCCCGCTCGACGCGGATCACGTCTGCGCCGTGGTCGGCGAGCATCATGGCTGCGAATGGCCCAGGTCCGAGCCCGGCCATCTCGACGATTTTCAAGCCATTTAAGGGACCAACCATCCCCCAAGCGTGTGCCCCGCTCCATGGTGTGCGGCAAGCAGTCGAGGAAGAGGTCAGGTTCCGCGTCGACGACGATCAGGTCTTACGCACTTTCGAGAGCGCCGACTTCAGCAGTGAACTCGGCCACCTCCACGCGCTCGTAAAGTTCGTTCTGATAGAACGGACTTTGTTTGAGGAATTGCTCGGCCTCGTCGAAGTCCTGCGCCTCGATGAAGGCGAGATATCCCGACCGTTCGCCACTCCTGTCACGGAGCAAGCCGAAGAGCCTGATCCGATCCGACGACTGACCGATATGGTCATTGAACTCGTCGTGAAGCGCCACGAGCTTGTCGTTGTTTCCTGGCTTCAGAATGCCTGCGACGAGATATTGCATCGCCTCGTCTCCGCTCTTGGGATGAACCGGCCACTTGCATAGCACGATTTGCGGTTACAACGCCGTCGAATGAAAAAGGGATTCGATGCGGGCGCAATCGTCGACCAGCTCGCGAGTATTTACGACGAGTCGGTGGCCAATCTGAGGGCGGCGCTCGCCGCGTACATCGGCGACAGGAAGCCACCGGACCCGACAGCCCGGGCGAAGGGGAGCTTCGCCTACCCGGAGCTGAGGATCAGCTATTCGGGTGGGCTGCCGAGCCGCCAAATCCCACGGGCCTTCGCGCGGCTGAACCAGCCTGGAACCTATGCGACCAGCATTGCGCGCCCCGACCTCTTCCGTGACTATCTGGTCGAGCAGCTAGAACATCTCGATCGCGACTATGACGTCACGATTTCGGTCGGCCGATCCACGAGCGAGATCCCCTACGCCTACGTGATCGAGAACAGCGGGATCGAGGTGGGCAATGTCGGCACGGCCGAACTTTCGCGCTTCTTCCCGTCGAACGAGCTGGTTCACATCGGCGACGAGATCGCGGACGGCGTCTGGAACGCAGCCGCCGGACCCGCTCGCCCCCTTGCGCTGTTCGACGGCCCTCGAACCGACTTCAGCCTGGCACGCCTGAAACATTATACGGGAACCCCGGCCGAGCATTTCCAGCACTTCGTACTCTTCACCAACTACGTCCGTTACGTCGACGAATTCGTCGGGGTGGCGATCGACGCACTTCGCAGGAAAAACAGCCGTTTCACCGCCCTTTCGGTGCCAGGCGGAATCTACGAGCGTGGGGAGTTGACGGATGCCGAGGCACAGATCGCGGCTGGCCACTGGCGCCGCCACCAGATGCCGGCCTATCACCTGATGGGTGAACGCGGCGTCGGCATAACTCTGGTCAACATCGGGGTCGGCCCGTCGAATGCGAAGACGATCTGCGATCACGTCGCTGTGCTTCGTCCCCACGTCTGGCTGATGATCGGGCATTGCGGCGGTCTTCGACCCAGCCAGAAGATCGGCGATTACGTCCTCGCCCACGCCTATTTGCGCGACGACCATGTGCTGGACGACGTCCTCCCGCCGGAAGTGCCCCTGCCCGCCATCGCCGAGGTACAGAGGGCGCTGTTTGAAGCCACGACTTCGATCACCGGCGAGGATGAGGACAGCGTCAAGCAGAGGCTCCGCACTGGAACGGTCGTGACTACCGACGACCGCAATTGGGAGCTACGCTATGCGGCTTCGGCCCTGCGCTTCAACCAAAGCCGCGCGGTCGCGATCGACATGGAATCCGCGACGGTCGCCGCCCAAGGTTACCGCTTCCGAGTTCCCTACGGCACGCTGCTCTGCGTTTCGGACAAGCCGCTCCACGGCGAACTGAAGCTGCCGGGTCAGGCAAACGCCTTCTACGAGCGGGCCATCAGCCAGCATCTCAGGATCGGAATCGAGACCCTGAACCTGCTGCAGCGGGAAGGCGAAGACCTTCACAGCCGCAAGCTCAGAAGCTTCGACGAGCCGCCGCTGCGCTAGCTGACCGATAGTATCTGGCCGGCATGGGTGACCTCAACC
>JBKPJK010000190.1:0-5120 GCA_046730635.1 Pseudomonadota bacterium
GAAACCCGCGATCATCGAGACACTTCGTCCAGCCATAGTGCTCTCTTGGCCCCTGCAACTGATGCGCAACCGAGCGCATGTCACGGAGCTTGCGGCACAATAGTGGCCCTCGCCCAAACGTCGGGAGCGCAGTCTCCAAAGGTGCGAAGAGAGTGGTGCCGCTTGCGTGACTCGAACACGCGACCCCATCATTACGAATGATGTGCTCTACCAGCTGAGCTAAAGCGGCTTGGCTCCGGAGGATGCCGTGCGGCGTCGGACCCCGGGGGCCGGCTCCGCGAGGCACGCCCCCTATCAGCGCAGTTCGCCGTGGGCAAGGCCGCGAAGGCCCGAGACTTCGGCAACTCTTTGGCTGATCGAATATGCTTAACGCTTTCGTAACCGCACTCGGCGATTTTGCGTCTGATCTGTGGGAGTGGGCAGCGTAAATGGACAGCTATCGCGAGCATCCGAGCGATTTCGATCTGGGTGGGGCGGCCGAGACGACCGCATCGCACGACGTTGCGGCTGCCATCGGAACCGATGAGCGGCGTATGCACGTGCGCGCGTACAATCATTGGGTCTCCCTTCTCGACGGTCGCGATTTTCCGTCCATCGAGGATCTCGAGCCGGCGGACGTGGAAGATTTCGCGGCGAACAGCGTCTTGCTCGATTTCACCTGCGGCCGTGATAATCCTGCGATCCCCTACATCGGTGCCGACATCCGCGAGGAGTGCGGTCTGGCCGAGGACGCGCGGACCATCGCGGATGTCCCGAGCCGCTCGCTCCTGTCGCGCCTGACCGACCATTACATGCAGATCATCGCCAATCGCGCGCCGATCGGCTTCGAGGCTGAGTTCGTGAACCAGCGCGGAGCGAACATTTGCTATCGCGGAATCCTGATGCCGTTCTCGTCGGATGGCGACGCGATCGATTTCATCTACGGCGTCATCAACTGGAAGACCGTCGGTGCGGTCGAAGGCCCGCTGGACGCTGAACCGGCGGAGCAGTTGGTCGAACAAGTCGACGAGCTTCTGCTCGAAGAGGCCGTTGAGGATGCGCCCGCCGCGCCGGTCGAGACCGTGGACGTCGAGGCCGAGATCGAGCCGGCAGAGGCTAACTCTTTTGAGGACGAGCTCGAAGATCCGCAGCCCGCTCAGGCTGTCGAAGAGTCGTCCGAAGCGGATCCAGAACCGGTCGAAGCCGAGGCGTTCGAGCCGCAGCCCGATGCCGAATTCAATAGCGCTGCGCCGGAGCAGTATCTGACGTGGGCGGATGGCCCCTCGGCCGAGCCCGACAGCGAAGCCCCCGATTTCGCGCACGAGGCGCTGCCCCGCGTTCCCTTCGCTTGGGAAGAGGGACCGATCGCCGATGCGGATCCGGACGAGGTTGCCGAGCTCGTACTCGACGAAAATGCCGGCCTTGCGGATCGTCTGTGGGCTGCCCGCGAAACGGCGGAATCCGTCAAGGCGGGCGAGGGGCGCACCCGCGCGTCGCTATATCGGGCACTGTCGCTAGCTTACGACTTCGCGGTCGCCGCGCAGCAGAATCCCGCGGAATATGCCGAGCTGCTCGAGGAGTCGGGCGTGAAGGCGCAGGCTCGAGCCCCGATGACGCCGATCGTCAAGCTTGTGTTCGGGGTCGATTACGACAAGGCGCGACTGACCGAATTTGCAGCGGCGCTGTCCTACGCGCAGCGCCAGGACATTGAGCTCGGTGGTTTCAAGTCCTTCATCGAAAAGCAGCCGGGCGGCCTGAAGGCGCTTGTAGCGGCCGAGCGACAGGCGCGGCGCCCGGATCCGAAGCCGGACATCAAGGGCGATGCGGCGCGGGCGAAGCTGCGAAACGCCCCGGCCATGTCATTGACCGAGATCCCGGCCGAGGAGGAATTCGCCGTCGTCATCACTCGCCGTGCGGCGGACGGTTCGTATGAGCCGGTGGCCGTCGTCGACGACGAAGCGCTCGTGGAGCGCGCTATCCGCAAGGCTGTCTAACAGCAATTTCACCCGGCCCCGGGGTTGTCCGTCTCGGAAGCCCGGGTCTATAGGCCCCGCGCATCCACACTCGCCGGAGCACAATCTTTTCATGACGGCACACACGCGTCTGGACCCCCCGTTGGTCGAGTCAATTCGCAAGGCGCTGACAGCACATGCCCTTCCCGGAGAAACGCACGGTTTGGGGCGCGATGCGGAGCGCGGGGCCGCCGAATTCCTTGCTCAAACGGCCGCGACGCGCGAGCGCGGCCAACTTGCGCTCACGATCGAATCCATCGGCGGCGAAGCCGGAAACCGGCGCATGCGCATCGCCATCGTCAACGACGACATGCCGTTTCTCGTGGACTCCGTCGCCAATGCGATCGCCGCGCGCCAGCTGACGATCCATCGCCTGCTCCATCCCGTCGTTTGCGTGACCCGCAACGAAAAGGGCGAATTGCAGGACCTCGAGGAAATTTGCTCCGACAAGACCCGCCGCGAGTCCATGATGTATATCGAGCTCGATCGCGCGGATGCCCGCGGCCGCCAGGAGCTCGCCGCCGACCTGCGCCGAGTCCTCGAGGACGTGCGGCTTGCAGTCCGCGACTGGCACGCGCTCCAGGGCAAGATGCGCGAAGACGCGCAGGCGATCGAAGATCCCGAGGGCCGAGCGCTGCTCGATTGGTTCGCCGAAGGAGCGATGACGCTTCTCGGTTATCACGAGGAGCGACCGTACAAGCAGCCCGCGCATTCGCTCGGCATCTTCAGCATTCCGGGGGCACCGACGGACGAGGGCGGGTGCCTCGGCGCCATGCGCTACCTCGAGGGAGGCGGCGGCATACCGCTCATGGCGAAAGCCGAGCGTAAATCGACTGTCCATCGCCGCGTTCCGCTCGACCTCGTCGTCGTTCCGATCGGCAAGAAGGGGAAGGTCGAGGGCATCGGCGTTCATGCCGGGCTATGGACCAGCGAGGCGTTGCGAGTGCCTCCCGAGGACGTGCCCGTCCTCCGCGAGCGCCTCAAGCAGCTCGACAAGGACTTCGGCTTCGACCCGAAGGGACATAGCGGAAAGGCCTTGCGGCATGCGGTCGCGTCGCTCCCGCGCGATCTTCTGATCACCATCGACTACGAGAGCATTCGCAAGATGGTGATGATGGCCATGTCGCTCGCCGACCGGCCGCGTCCGGCACTGTTGCAGGTTCGCAGCATCCTTCAGGGCCAGCTGTTCAGCTTCGTCTGGCTGCCGCGCGAAGAGCTGACCACCGCTCGCCGGAGCGCGATCGCGATGCTCCTCGAGAATGAGGTGGGCCGCGAGGTCACAAGCTGGTCCGTCGAGCTCGGCGACGGCGATCTCGCGCTCATTCGATACACGCAATATATCGATGCCGACGCTCCGGACCCCGATTCCGACGAGCTCGATGCCGCGGTCGTGGAGATGGTCCGCGGCTGGGCGCCTGCTGTCGAAGCGGAGCTGATCGACGCGGCCGGAGCCGCGCGCGCGACGCGCCTGGCGCTCACCTACATCGACGCGTTCCCTGACGGCTATCGCGCGCGCAGCGCTCCGGAAGAAGGCGCTGCCGACATCCTGCGGCTGTGCGAGCTGGAGGACGATTCCGCGCGCGCCGTGCGAATCTCGCGCTCGGAAACGGATGGTCCCGGGCAGCTTCGCCTGAAGATGTATCGTCAGGGCGGACTGATTCCGCTCTCCGAGGCAGTCCCCGTACTCGAGAATTTCGGCTTCCGAGTGCTGGAGGAAATGCCGACAGCGCTCACCGGTCACCATGGATATATCCACGATTTCCGGGTCGAGATCGGCAGCGAAGCCGATGTCGACGCGATCCTCGCCAGCTCGGCGCAGATCGAGGGGGCCATCGCGGGAGTTCTGCGGGGCGCGTCCGAGGACGACGAATTCAATCAGCTCGTGCTCTACGCGGGCCTCGAGATGCAGGCCGTGGTGTGGCTGCGCGCCTGGTTCCGCTACCTCAGGCAGACGGGAAGCAGCTTCGGCCTGGTCACGATCGTCGATGCGCTTCGCCGTGCACCGGCGGCCACCCGCGCGCTGATCGGCCTGTTCACGGCCGCTCACGATCCGGCAGAGAGCGCACGCGACAAGCAGATCGAGAAATTCCGCGAGGAGCTCGACGCAGCTCTCGCGCAAGTGAAGTCCATCGACGACGATCGCATCCTGCGGCGCATTCGCGCATTGATCGAAGCGATCGTTCGAACCAACGCATTCGCCCCAGCGGCCGCAGAAGCGCTGGCATTCAAGATTAATTCTTCCCTGGTCCCGGGACTGCCTCGGCCCGTGCCTTGGCGTGAGATATGGGTTTACAGCCCCCGCATCGAAGGAATCCATCTGCGCGGCGGGCCGATCGCCCGCGGGGGGCTGCGTTGGTCCGACCGGCGCGACGATTTCCGCACCGAGATCCTCGGTCTGATGAAGGCGCAGCTGGTCAAGAACGCAGTGATCGTTCCGACCGGCGCCAAGGGCGGATTCTATCCCAAGCAGCTTCCGCCGATGTCGAACCGGGATGCCTGGCTCGCTGAAGGCACGGAGAGCTACCGAATCTTCATTCGCTCCTTGCTTTCCGTCACCGACAACCTCGTCAACGACAAGGTCGCGCATCCGGACAAGGTCGTGATTCACGATGGCGACGATCCTTATTTCGTCGTCGCGGCCGACAAGGGCACGGCAACGTTCTCCGACGTCGCCAACGACATCGCTCTCGAGCGCAATTTCTGGCTCGGCGACGCTTTCGCCAGCGGCGGGTCGAACGGTTACGACCACAAGGCCATGGGGATCACGGCCAAGGGCGCGTGGATCTCGGTTCAGCGACACTTTCTCGAGATGGGGATCGACGTCCAATCGGACCCCGTCACCGTCGCCGGCTGCGGAGACATGTCCGGGGACGTGTTCGGCAACGGTATGCTGTTGTCGAAGTCGGTTCGGCTCATCGCCGCCTTCGATCATCGGCACATCTTCATCGATCCCGATCCAGCAAAGCCCGAGGCGAGCTGGGCCGAGCGCAAACGGCTGTTCGATCTGCCGCGCTCAAGCTGGGACGATTACGACCGCAAGCTCATTTCGAAGGGTGGCGGCGTTTATTCGCGCGCCGAAAAATCTGTCTCGTTGAGCGCGGAAGCGCAGCGCGCGCTTGGCATTCAGGC
>JBKPJK010000191.1:0-3094 GCA_046730635.1 Pseudomonadota bacterium
GCGATGCACTTTACGAAGCCGGAATTCGGATCATCGAAGTTCCCTTGAATTCGCCCGATCCGCTCGACAGCATCGCACTCCTCGCCAAAAGGTTCGGCGATCGGGCGCTGGTGGGAGCCGGAACCGTCCTGAGCGCCGAGGATGTCAGCAGGGTCCAGGAGGTCGGCGGACGGATCATCATCTCTCCCGATACGAACATTGAAGTTATCGCCGCTGCTGCCGATGCGGGTCTCGTCTCGTCACCCGGCTATTTCACGCCCTCCGAGGCATTCGCAGCGCTTCGCGCGGGAGCGCATGCGCTGAAGCTCTTCCCCGCAGAAGGCGCCTCCCCGGCCGTGCTCAAGGCCCAGCTCGCGGTGATTCCCCGATCCGTTCCCGTCATCGTGGTGGGCGGCGTGAAGCCGGACAATATGCAGCCTTGGCTCGACGCGGGAGCAGTGGGTTTCGGCCTCGGTTCGGGGTTGTACCAGCCCGGCCAGTCCGCTGCCGAAACGGGCCAAAAAGCGCGCAACTATGTCGCTGGAGTGAGAGGTTCGTGAAGTCGATCAAGATCGCCATCATTGGTTTCGGCAAGATTGCCGCCGATCAGCATGTCCCGTCGATCGAGAACAATCCCCGCCTGGATCTTGTCGCAAGCTCCAGCCGCTCCGGCAAGGGCGTCGGGCAATGCTTCACCGACTGGCGCGAACTGATCCGCGAGGTCGAGGGCCTCGAAGCTGTGGCGATTACTACGCCTCCAGAGCCGCGCTACGAGATCGCGCGAGAATGCATGCTTGCCGGTCTTCATTGCCTGCTCGAGAAGCCGCCGGCGGCTGGCCTTGCCGAGATTCATGACCTGGGGTGCCTGGCTGACGCACAGCAGGTCACGCTGATGACGACCTGGCACGCCCAGCATCATGCGACCGTGGACGCAGCGGCGGCGGCCCTTGCCGGCAAGCGCATCGAGTCCATGGAAATCCTGTGGCACGAGGACGTGCGCAAATGGCACCCGGGGCAGCAATGGATTTGGGAACCGGGTGGCTTTGGGGTGTTCGACCCAGGCATCAATGCTTTCTCGATCGCGACCAAGATCTTTCCGGGCGGCTTGTTCGTGAAGTCCGCCGACCTGGCGGTGCCGTCCGACGCCCAAACGCCGATCGCGGTCGACGTCGTTTTCACGAGCCCGCAGGCCGATGGGGAGCTGACGGCCAGCCTCGACTGGCGGCGAAGCGAGGGCGAAGAATGGACCATCACCTTCCGAACCGGCGAGGGACACACCGTCCGGCTTGAGGAAGGAGGGTCGCTGCTGTTGCTCGACGGCGTGCCGCAGCGGGACCACGGTCCCGGAGAATATCCCGACATTTACCGCCAGTTCGTGGATTTGATCGACGAGCGCAGGAGCCTCGTCGACGTCGCGCCCCTCCGTCTGGTCGCCGACTGCCTGCTGCTTGGAAGCCGGAGGACGGTCGAGCCGGTCAACGGCTGATGGAGCAAGTTTCGTCCTCGGGCATTGTTCCAGCGGGATTGGCTCGCCGTCGTAATGAGTCTCGGCGCGCTCACTTCTGGGACATTGCAGGTGGCACAGGTAACGACTGACGAACTCATCCGCGCCGACGAGGCATTCGCCGGGAACCGGCTTCTTTCGACTTTCTCGAGCGAAGCGAGGGCCTTGATCGAGCCCTATGGCGAAGTCGTCGAGCTGAATACCGGAGACGTCGTCCTCAATCGCGGGGATCAGGTGCGCTCGAGCCTCTTCCCTATCGGCCCGACGATGATCTCGCTCGCGGTCGAGCTTTCCGGTGGGCGCACCATCGAGGTCGCGTCGATCGGTCTCAGGGGTGCCGTGGGCGGAATCATCAGCTGCGGCCAGGCTCCGGCCTTCTCCCACGCGACCGTCCTGGTACCCGGAAGGGCCTTCAAGGTGCCGATGGAGGCGCTTGAGGAAGCGAAGCACCGCTCTCCCTTCATCGCCAACCTGTTCTGCCGCTTTTCCGACTATCTGCTCGCGCAGGTCATGCAGTCGGTGGCGTGCAACGCGTTCCACTCGATCCCGCAACGTGCCGCGCGATGGCTGCTCCATATGCAGGACCGCTCGGGGGACCGGATCGAAGTGACGCAGGAGGCGCTTGCCGGTCTCCTCGGCGTGCAGCGCACGACCGTGAACGCAGTGGTTCGTGAGCTTCTCGACGAGAATCTCATCTCGACGGGTCGCGGAGTGATCCGGGTTTCCGACCGTGTCGGCCTGAAACGCCGGGCATGCGAATGCTATGAGAAGCTGGAGCAGCACTTCGGGGCGGTCATCGGCGCGACGGGGACCGGCGGCGGTACGACTAGCGACTAGACCGCCAATCTCCAGCTCAACGTCTCGCCGGCGTGGAACGGCACGATGCCGTCCACTTGGTCCGGGACCTGCACGTCGCTGCGTTCCAGCGTCACCACTTCTTCGTTGACCGGCAGGCCGTAGAAGCGCGCACCGTTGATCGAAGCGAAGGCTTCCAGCCTGTCCAAGGCACCTTCCTCCTCGAACACGCTCGCATAGCTTTCGAGTGCGAACGGCGCGTTGAAGATCCCGGCGCAGCCGCAGGCGCTCTCCTTCGCCTCGCGCGCATGCGGCGCACTGTCCGTTCCGAGGAAGAAGTTGGACGAGCCAGAAGTGGCCGCTTTCCGGACGGCGAGGCGGTGCGTCTCCCGCTTGGCGACGGGAAGGCAATAGGCGTGGGGCCTCAGCCCGCCCGCGAAGATCGCGTTGCGGTTGATGATCAGGTGCTGGGGCGTGACCGTGGCACCGATGGTGGCGCTCGAGGCCTCCACGAAAGCGACGGCTTCCGCGGTCGTGATATGCTCGAAGACGATCTTCAGCTCGGGGAAGTCGGCAACGACTTGGCTCAAGATCCGGTCGATGAACACGGCTTCACGGTCGAAGACGTCGACTTGGGGGTCGGTGACCTCGCCGTGGACGCACAGCACCATGCCGACCCGCTGCATGCGCTCGAGCGCGGGGTAGATGTTGCGAATGTTCGTGACGCCCGAGGCGGAATTGGTGGTCGCTCCCGCAGGATAGAGCTTCGCCGCGATCCAGATCCCGTCTTTGTGTCCGCGTTCGAGTTCGTCCGGG
>JBKPJK010000192.1:0-2216 GCA_046730635.1 Pseudomonadota bacterium
AAGCGGACGCGAAAGAACTGGCCGCATTGTTTCACGCGTCGGTCAGGCAAATCGCCGCCCACTATTATTCAGACGATCAGGTGCGCGCCTGGTCTCCCGCCCAGCCGGACGGCGCTCGCTTCGTCGCCCGCATGGCCGACGGCCGGACGTTCCTCGTTGCTGTCGCTGCGGACGAGACGATCGTCGCTTACGGCGACCTCGAAACGAATGGTCACATCGACCACCTCTATGCACGTCCCGACGCTGCTGGCACGGGCGTCGCGCGGCTGGTCTACGATCGGCTGGAACAAGCCGCACACGATTCAGGAATCGAGCGCTTGTTCGTGGAAGCCAGCGAGCCCGCATCGCGGTTTTTCGCGAAGCGCGGCTTTCGCATAATCGAGCGCAACGACTTTGAACTGGACGGCGTGCCGATCCACAATTTCCGGATGGAAAAGTTGCTGAACCGGTAGCGCTTGCGTGAGCAGGCAACGGCTGCAACAGCGCGACCATGAAATCGCTCCTCGTCGCTCTGCTCCTCGCCACCACCTCTGCCGTCGTTGCCGCACCTTCGACTGCGACGCATCACGCGAAGGTCAAAGCAACCCATCCGCCCAGAGCCGAGGGCCAGGCGGCCGACTCTGACCAGAAGAAGCAAGCGCCTTTCTTTCGTCCGGGCGAAACGCGTTCGACAGGAACCGTAACGGTAGCGGGTCAACCCATCGCCTTCGACGCGGTCGCAGGCACGCTCGTCGTCCATGCCAAGGACTGGGAGGACACCGACGCCGCCGAGGCCGACACGGACAAGTCCGCCGACAAGACCAAGAACACGCCGAAGCCCGAAGCGTCGATGTTCTACACCGCTTATTTCAAGCAGGGCGCCCCATCCGCTTCCCGGCCCATCACCTTCCTGTTCAACGGCGGGCCCGGCTCATCGACGGTGTGGCTGCGCATGGGTGCGTTCGGGCCGGTGCGGGTCGTCACGGCCGATGCCCGCCATACTCCGGGCGCTCCGTACAGCACGGTCAACAACGATCAGAGCCTGCTCGATGCAAGCGACCTCGTCTTCATCGACGCGCCGGGCACTGGCTTCAGCCGCGTCGCCGGCAAGGACAAGGAAAAGGCGTTCTACGGCGTCGACCAGGACATCCATGCCTTCACCGATTTCATCACGCAGTTCCTGACCAAGTACGGCCGGTGGAACTCACCCAAATACGTGTTCGGCGAAAGCTACGGGACGATGCGCGGCGCCGGCTTGGCGCTGTCGCTGCAGAAGGCGGACGTGGATCTGAACGGCGTGATCCTGCTGTCCGACATCCTCAACTGGGACTTCATGCCCGACGATCCGCAGCTGAACCCTGGGATCGACACGCCGTACATCGTCGCGCTTCCGACCTATGCGGCCACGGCCTGGTACTTCAACAAGGTGCCGAACCGGCCCGCCGACTTGCGGACCTTCCTCGGCCAGGTCGAAGCCTTCGCGACGGGAGACTACGCGCATGCGCTGATGCAGGGGAACGAGCTGGCCGCCGCCGACCGTCAGCGGATCGCGCAGCAGCTTGCGGCCTTCACAGGCCTGTCGGTGCCCTATCTCCTGAAGTCGAATCTGCGGATCGAATATGGCGCATTTCAGAAGGAGCTTCTCGGCAACCAGGAGCTGACCACCGGCACCCTCGACACCCGCTTCGTCGGCGCGACGCTCGACCCCCTTAGCAAGGTCGCTAGCTACGACCCGCAGGGTTCCGCGATCGGCGCAGCTTATGTCGCAGCGTGGCACAATTATGTGCGCGACACGCTGCGCTACGATCCCGGCATCCAGTACAAGTCGGGCATCCCGATCTACGGCAAGTGGGACTACAAGCATGAGTCGCCGGGAGCGGACAAGCCGCTCATCATGCTCCCCAACGTGCTGCCCGACCTGGCGGTCGCGATGAAGCAGAATCCCAACTTCAAGGTGATGGTCAACGGCGGCTATTTCGACGTGTCGACGCCCTATTTTGAAGGGGTGATGGAGCTTCGCCACCTGCCGATCCCGACGGCGCTTCGCGGCAACATCGAATATCATTACTACCAGTCCGGCCACATGGTCTACGTCCACCCGCCGACGCTGGTAGAGCTGCATAACAATGTCGCCGATTTCATCCGCCGGACGAGCGGGGTGCAGTAAATGGATGCCCTCGATCCGTGGTCGCTCATTGAGTGGATCTATGATCCAATCGAAGAGCGCTACGGACGAG